>NZ_CP090419.1:435000-582500 GCF_032716425.1 Pseudoalteromonas sp. N1230-9 | reverse complement strand
GTGCTTAGCTAATGTAAGTAGCTCATCAAGTTCGTCAAATGAGAAAGGCTCGCCTTCAGCTGTACCTTGAATTTCGATAATTTTGCCTGTTTCAGTCAAGATCACGTTCATGTCTGTTTCTGCTTCAGAATCTTCGAGGTACTCAAGGTCACTAATTGGTTGACCTTTATATACACCTACTGAGATTGCCGCAATCATATGCTTAAGCGGGTTTGAATTGATCATACCTTTACTACGCATATAAGTAAGCGCATCAACTAAAGCAACACATGCACCACTGATTGATGCTGTACGCGTACCGCCATCAGCTTGAATAACATCACAATCGATAGTAATGGTGTTTTCGCCTAACGCTTTTAAGTCAACCGCGGCACGGAGTGCACGTGCGATTAAACGTTGAATTTCCATAGTACGACCGCCCTGCTTACCGCGCGATGCTTCACGACCATTACGAGTATGTGTTGAACGAGGTAACATACCGTACTCAGCCGTAACCCAACCTTTACCTTGGCCTTTCATAAAGCGCGGTACACCAGCTTCAACAGTCGCTGTACACAAAACTTTAGTATTTCCAAACTCTACTAACACTGAGCCTTCAGCATGCATAGTGTAATTGCGTGTAAATGTAACTGGTCTAATTTGGTTAGGTGTTCTTTCGCTTGGACGCATTAACGATCCCCTTAATTCAGAATTTGCCACATTATAAGTATATATACGAACAGATGCCATGTTGATTTACACGATTAACTGCAACAGAAAAGAACATTTCAGAAAATTTACGCTAGAGGTTAAAAACTGATGCGGTATAATCAGTCAACTTTGTAAACAAATAACACTAGGAAATCATCCATGATCCACAGCATGACAGCTTATGCGCGCCGCGAAATTAAAGGCGAATGGGGCACTGGCACTTGGGAAATTCGTTCAGTAAACCAACGTTACCTTGAAACTTTTATCCGCGCACCTGAGCAATTCCGTGGCATGGAGCCTGTTATTCGTGAGCGTTTACGCAAAAACTTACAACGCGGTAAAGTTGAAGTTTTCTTAAAATTTGCAGCAAACCCTGCCCATGTTGGTGAGCTTAGTATTAATGAATCACTCGCTGAGCAGCTAATAAAAAGCGCACAATGGGTGCAGCAACAAAGCAATGGTGACATCAACCCTGTTGATATTTTACGTTGGCCAGGTGTAATGGAAGCTGAAGAGCTCGACATGGATAGCGTAAATAAAGATTTAATTGCGGGGTTCGATGATGTAATTGAAGATTTCAAACAAGCTCGCGGCGATGAAGGCACAAACTTGCAAGAAATGATAGCTACTCGCCTTGATGCAATTTTAGAACAAGTAGCCATTGTGGAAAGCCACTTACCAGAAATCGCTAAATGGCAGCGCGAAAAATTAAACCAAAAGCTAGAAGAGTTAAAAACCGACATCGACGAATCTCGCCTTGAACAAGAGCTAATTTACCTAGCACAAAAACAAGATGTAGCCGAAGAACTCGACCGCTTAAAGTCGCATGTTAAAGAAACCAAAAAAATCCTAACTAAAGGCGGCGCATGTGGTCGACGCCTAGATTTCATGATGCAAGAGTTTAACCGTGAAGCAAACACCTTAGCATCAAAGTCTATCAACAGTGACATCACTAACGCTGCGGTAGAGCTAAAAGTGTTAATCGAGCAAATGCGCGAGCAAATTCAGAATATTGAGTAGAGTTTCCGCTTGGTGCAACCCGTTTTAATAGTTTAAAAACCTAGTTTTTGCTAGGTTTTTGCTTTTAACCTTCATAACAATTACCCGTTTACATCGATTCAAGTGTAGATCTGAGTGCTCACCAAAACCATCTTATTAAGCTTTAAAATATGGGTATATGAACCGTTAAGGAAAAGAAAGTTCTTGAAAACTTCGCTTTATACTAAGTAATCGTCGTCGATTCATCGCATTATCAGATGTACTGAAAGCTAAAGCCAGTAAAAACAAATGTAAAATGGCATTGTTTTATTCAACGAGAGCTAGAGATATTTGGGAAGCTATACATAAGATAACGTATATAAATAAATGGAATTACTATACATGTTATGTAGGTTATGTATAATTTTCTGAATAATTTATACATAACAACACTGGCATGTATAAAAAAGGATAAAAATTATCTATGTCTACTAATATTAAGCTTTTACCGCTTGTAAATATTGAGCAATGGGAAACCCGTGCTGTTTTAAAAAAAGCCGCCACCGCCCATCGACATCTAGCTGAATTGAAAGGCATCGCAGCTAGCATACCTAACGAAGCTATATTGATTAATACGCTCTCTTTACAAGAAGCAAAAGACAGCTCTGAAGTAGAAAACATCGTAACTACACACGATGAACTCTATAAAGCAAACCTTTTTGAAGAAGCGGTGACTAACCCCGCTACAAAAGAAGTACAAGATTATGCCGTCGCTTTAAAGCAAGGGTTCGAAACCGCGCGTAAAAGCAAACTTATTCGTCTTGATGATATACTCGCAATACAAAAAAACCTAGAACATAACAATGCGGGTCTACGAAAGCTACCTGGTACTGACCTAAAAAATGCACGTACTGGTGAAGTGGTTTACACCCCCCCACAACACGCCGATGAAATTACAAAGCTGATGGATAACCTTGTGCAGTTTATCAATAACGATGAACTATGCGATGCTGACCCATTGGTGAAAATGGCCATTATTCATCACCAGTTTGAGAGCATTCACCCGTTTTACGATGGCAACGGCCGTACGGGGCGTATTTTAAATATTTTATATTTAGTCACCAAAGATTTACTGAATTTACCCGTGCTTTACTTAAGCCGATTTGTAATTCAGAACAAGGCTGATTACTACGCTAACTTACAGGCCGTGCGCGACACTGGCAATTGGGAGCCTTGGTTAGAGTTTATGCTTGATGGTGTCATTGATACTGCACAAAACACTATTTCACTTATCACCGCCATGAAAACCCTTATGGCAGAAGTAAAACACGGTATTAGAGAGCAGCTTCCTAAAATTTACAGCCAAGATTTACTCAACAACCTATTTAACCACCCCTACACCAAAATAGACTTTATTGTTGAAGAACTCGGTGTAACTCGTATTACCGCCACCAAGTATTTAGAACAGTTGGTAGATCATGGCTTTTTGACCAAACAAAAAGTAGGCCGTGCTAATTACTACATTAACGAGCCCTTGTGCACCTTACTAATCGCACACGGTTAGGCCTCTATTACTAATTTTGAGAGCATCATGCCTAATAACAACATCGTACATTAGCAAAGTTCAATACTGAGCGAGAAATAAAAACAAAGAAAAAACACGAACTAAAAAAGTTAAATAGTAAAGTCGTAAAAGTAGGCACTTACTATGGTGATACTTAGTTTTTGTCTTAGACACAGAACTAAAAAACCAACTACCTTATATTTAGGGTGGCGGTAATAAAACAGGTAAATAACAATGGCAATCAGTGAATTTGAAATTAAACACATTGAGAAGGTAGTAGGCGAAGCATTCGAGAAACACCGCCCACCTGTGAATGTTCGTAATGAATTTGACATTGGTTTTCGCATCGACAATCAGTCGGTGTATATCTATGAACGTCACCAAAACTGGCGTGATAAAACTCAATATATCGACACTGAGAATGCCAAGTTGACGTGGGTAAAGACTCAAAAGCAGTGGAAAATTTTTTGGATGAAGCGCGACTTAAAATGGCACGGCTACGGCCCTACCCCAGTAGCTAAAAATATAGAGTCAGCTATACAGGTTGTAATGAGTGACCAATATGGCTGCTTCTGGGGTTAGCTCACTGGCAACTTTCTTTTAAATTTATAAAGCTTACAGTCGCGAGTATTTGATAGTCACCTCAAAAACGATTACCAAATACTCACTTTCTTATCTACTTCTATCCATTTAGGGTAATTTCATTTCAAAGTTTGCTTATTTAGATTAGAAGCACCCATTTTACGGTTCAAGGCTTTTAACTATGTCACTTTTAGACAAACCAATTGGTGAACTTGCAGCGACTATTCCTGGTGCCACGCGTTTATTTGATGAAAATAAGCTAGATTATTGCTTTAACGGGCAACAAACTCTAAGGCAGACTTTAAAGAGTATCAACTTTGACCATGACTCATTTTTATCACAGCTTGATGCATTAGATCTGCAAAAAGAGTTGGCTAATCATTTAATGTGGGGTGCTCAACCTACAGCTTCACTTATTACGCACATTATTGACAATTTTCACGAAAAACATAGGCAACAGTTTCCAGAGTTAATTCAGCTCATAAAGAAGATTACGCTCAATCATTCTGATCACCCAGAACTTCCAAAAGAACTGGAATCACACCTTGTTTCGATGGAGTTTGAGCTTCAAGAACATATGATGAAAGAAGAAGAAATTCTATTCCCACTGCTTATGAACGGCTTTTATCCTGCGGGGCCTATTTCAGTTATGGAGGCTGAACATTTAGAGCATGCTAAAGCATTAGAGAAACTCGCTGATATTACACATCAGTTCACACCGCCTGATGGGGTATGTAGCTCGTGGCAAGCGTTGTATGTTGGTGTAGAGCAACTTTATTATGACTTAAAAGAGCATATACACTTAGAAAACAATATTTTATTTATCGAACAATAAAGCTCCTCAGCAATAAGCGCTTCAATTGAAGCGCTTTTAATTTATGCCAACTTTCTGTTTGCGACGCTATTTTTAGTTCGATGATAATGCCTTAAAGTATGCTCCTTACGGCGTCCTTGGCTAAAGGCCGATACTCTTTTTAAATAACCAATCACTCGTGTCCCATAATCAATATCGATTGATCCACAGTTTGAACAACGTTGATTCGAGCGCTTATCTATGTGTTCACAGTCATTACAAATTGTGATGCGTACGTTAATGCAGAAATAATTACCCCCCGTTTTAGCGGCAATATTCAATAACTTTAAGTATTGATGCACATCTAAGTGCTCATCTAAGTTTAAATGCAGTGCTGAGCCACCGTCCAGATACTCCACCATTTCACTACCATGTAGAATAAACTTATCGAGATGATTAATCGTTTCATCTTCTACAATATAAAAATAGCTGTTATAACAATCACGTGGAACTTCATAACCCTCTTTTAAATCCCACTTCGCATTTTTAACACCTAAGTTCTCAGCAGGAACAAACTCTGTATTAAATAAGTATCCGGTTTCCTTTGTTGCAGCTCGATTAGCTTGATAAATAATTTTAAGTTGCTCCTTAACCCAGCTTTTATATGCATCGCCTGTATTTATTTGTAATCCTAAATATTGGGCTGCTTCAACTAAACCATTAATGCCCACTGTTAAAAACTGTTTTTTGAACGAGATAAATCCTGCATCATAAACTGGCAACATCCCTGCTTGAAAATACTCTTCCATTAAAGCTCTATAAGCTATTTGATACTTATGAATTTTCTCGACTTCTGCTTTTAAGTCACGATTATCCTGAACTAAACGATTCATATTTAAAGTGATGACATTGATTGAGCCTGTAGCAACCCCACCCGCTCCAAGGCTATATGAAAAACTGTGATCATTAATTTCATTTCTGAGTCTGCAGCAAGATGCTAAAGAGTCAGGGTTTTCAGATTGATATATAAAGAACGACCCACCTTCACTCAGATTTTTTGCACACATTAACGCAAACTCTTTATCTTTAGGTGCTTCATTTTCTACAAGCATTGCAGCTGTAACAACGGGAAATGTTAAAATAGCTTTACTGCGCTCATCATTAAACCAGTCCAAGAAGAACTGTTGTAAGCCTTTTACGGTCGGCCAGTTAGCAGGCGTTGCATCTGGAAAGACAAAATGACCAAACATTGCATTAAAGTACTCAACATCGTACAAAGAGATGTTCCAAAACACACTTTGATAACCTCTTGCTGCAGCAGGTTGGTTTAGTGCATAAACCACATGTTGAAGATGATTTTTAATAGCGTGTGGGTGAGTCGTTAAATAATTATCGCCATAATCCTTTCGGGCAAAATAATCGAAATACATTAAGAACTCGACCGTGGCAACTGCCCCTGCAAATTGTGCGCTAATAGCAAAAACCAAATTAACAAAGCTACCGCAGAATGATTCTAAATGCTTAGGAGCTTTTGACTCTCCACCTAGTTTAGTTAAGCCATCCAGCAAAAAAGGATACATAGTAATTGATGTGCAATATGGCTTTAAGCTGGTTTCATCGTGAACATAGATTTCATGGTTTTCTATTTGCCTAATGTACTCTTGGCTCAACTGTTCGCCATAAAGCTCTTTTATTTTGCCAGCAACTTGTGAACGATTAACTTGAATAAAGTAGTCTTTCATAATTTCAGACTCCAGTGTTGCTACATTCTTTAATGTCACATTGGCGTTTGCATCCACTGTAGAGCCATCAGCAGCATTTGTTGCCTGCGTATAGTTTTGTATGAAATGCATTTTTTCTTTTAACTGTTCTAAGGTAAGTAAAGACATCTTGTTATCCTTTTAAAAATAATGAGTTAAGTAATCTTCCGCTAGCAACTTCAATATACTTTTGGTTAGTAGTACGACTTGCAAGCCCACCATACTCGGGAATATAAGGGCCTGTTTTTAAGTAAGTAAGCTCGGCTTTCAAGCTATGAGATACGTCGTCTAGCCCCGTATACAAGCAGGTTGCTAGCCTCTGTTGTTTAGCTATTTTTAAGTAACTAATTAAACAACGCTCTTGCCACTCACCACCGAAGAAAACAATGCATGTTATTAATTGTCTATAGCGTGCGATCCAAGCCTCAAAACGTGCCTTAGTTAAGTCTTCTCCTTGTTTTGGATCCCATGTATCAACACTGTGGCAACCACGGCATTTAAGAGGACAGCCCGTACAGATAAAACCAAGAGCCACCTCATTAGGCACTTCTTGAAAACAAATCTGTGGCTTTAGCACCTTAAACATAAAACACCATATATTGTGTTAAAAATTAAACTTGAATCAATATATAGTATTTGAGGTATTTAATGCCAATTCGTTTATTGATCTAAATCAATAAATCACACGGTCAATTTACGCACAAAATAGGTAGTTATAATTCATTACTAAGCCTTGGTTTAACTCGAGCAAGAACTACCTACTAAGGAGGAGTTATCTTTAGCTATGGCTTTGTTAAAGTGCCCATAAATAAATGAACAGTGAGACAGGTATGACAACAAAAATTGGTATTTTAACCGTGAGTGATCGCGCTAGCCGCGGGCAATATGATGATTTATCAGGGCCAAGTATTGTTGAAGCATTAGATAGCTATCTAAGCTCGCCGTGGCAAGCTTGCTATCAACTTGTAGAAGATGAGCAACCTTTAATAGAAAATGCATTATGTAACCTTGCAGATAACGAAAAATGCGCTCTGATCATTACAACAGGTGGAACAGGTCCGGCAAAACGTGATGTGACCCCAGAAGCGACAGAAGCTGTATGTGACAAAATGATGCCAGGTTTTGGTGAGTTAATGCGTCTAGAAAGCTTAAAATACGTGCCAACAGCGATACTCTCTCGACAAACAGCGGGGATCAGAGACAGTTCGTTGATTATCAATTTACCGGGTAAGCCAAAAGCAATTCGTCAATGCCTTGATGCCGTTTTCCCAGCTATTCCCTATTGTATTGATTTACTTGAGGGGCCTTATTTGGAATGTGATGACTCTGTCATTCAGGTTTTTAGACCTAAGGGCTAAAACCACACTATATAAATGAGAAAAGCCAGCATAATGTTATGCTGGCTTTTAAATACATTAATGTTTATTTATGTGAGACATCAATTAATTCAACGGTGCCATCTTCTCTTACTTCAGCTATTTGCCCTCTTGGTTCATCCATAAAGAACAAAGTGACAAAACCAATCATAGCTGTCCCTGCAATGACATAGAAAAAGGTTGCGTAATCGACTAATGATAAAACGGTTAAAAACGTTACGGCTCCTACATTACCATACGCTCCTGTCATACCTGCTATTTGTCCCGTTAAGCGACGTTTTATTAAGGGAACAACAGCAAAGACAGCTCCTTCACCCGACTGAACAAAGAACGAGCATGCCATAGCTGTAACAACGGCAAGCCATAACGGCCACTGTGCATTAACCATCCCCATTAGAAAATAACCAGCAGCAAGGCCCGCTGTTAAGATCAACAATGTTGTTCTTCGACCAAATTTATCAGAAATAAAACCACCCGCAGGGCGAGACATTAAGTTCATAAATGCGTAAGCACCAGCAACCATCCCTGCCATAACAGGGTCCAGCGAAAAAGTATCAGCAAAGAAGAGTGGCAACATTGAAACAACCGCTAATTCTGAACCAAAATTAGTAAAGTAAAGAATATCTAACACGGCCACCTGCTTAAAACTATAACGATGTAGCTCTGGCACTTCTTGCTCGAATACGTTTTTATTCACTGCCCATACTTTTTTAACTTCAAATAAATAGAGTACAACCAATGCACCATAAATAAAGTTAACAATGTTTGCATCTAGCATACCGACACCGCTCGGTGAGAGCTTCCAAGTTAACAAAGCCAGCGCTGCATACATTGGAATTTTCATGATTAAAAGTAGAAAAAAATCACCTTTTGATGTGACTTCCATTGCCCCCAAGTTTTTTGGCCTAAAGTAGGTTGAGCCTTTAGGTGTATTAGTCACGTTAGCATAATAAATAAATCCAAATATAAGGCTAAGAAGCCCCGTCACACCTATTGCATAACGCCAGCCATCATCACCACCAAAAATTAATGCAAGGGTAGGAAGTGAAAAAGCCGCAGCCGCTGACCCAAAATTCCCCCATCCCCCATAAATGCCTTCTGCGGTACCTAACTCATGATGTGGGAACCATTCAGATACCATACGAATGCCAATAACAAAACCAGCACCAATAAAACCAAGTAGAAAGCGTGCAATAGCAGCTTGTAAAAAGCTATCTGCAAAAGCAAACATAAAACAAGGTATCGAGCTGATAACCAACAAGCATGAATAAACTAATCGTGGACCATATTTATCTGTTAGCATGCCAATGATCACCCGAGCAGGGATCGTTAACGCCACATTCAAAATAAGTAAGGTTTTAACTTGTTCGGTTGTTAGACCTAATGTTGTTTTTACCGCTTGCAATAAGGGGGCAAAATTAAACCAAACAAAAAAGGTAATAAAAAATGCGAGCCAGCTTAGATGTAATACTTTCATTTTTCCGCGAAAAGAAAAAATATTAAATTTTTCACTTGCCATTGTCTTCTCCAAAGATAGGGTTACTGACATCATTTTCGGTTGGCAAGATTAAAAAGAATTGATGCAAATCAATGAATAACAGTTACTTTAAGGTGAACAAAAACAGACCTACTCCCTTATTTTTTCTGCCTTGAAGCACGATCTCTTTACCCACCTATACTCACTACCCATTTAGGAGGAGCTTTATACCTACAGCGCAAAAAACTGAATAAAAGTAGATAGGTTTTATTAATCATCAAAAAAAGCCTCCGAAGAGGCTTTTGAATTGCAGGGTACAGTAGTCAGTTAAAAATAAAGGCTAGAACTTATGAGTTAACATAACCCATAACTTATCAGTATCTGTTGCAAACTCATCCGCATTGTAGTGCGCATACTTAAACAATAGATTGCAGTCCTTCGATACTGGGTACAGTGCTGTTACATCAAGCTCATCACCAAAGTCAGTATTTTGTTCGTCACTTTCAAAACGGTGATACGTCGCTGATAGTTTCACTTTGGCTAATTCACCATTAATCCCAAAATAAAGATCTGCAATACCGACATTAGGCGTATTCAGGAACTTATCTGCAAAACCCTGAAACTTATGCCCTGTTGCCAAAGGTGTGGTAAAACTGATGCCATTATCAGAGCCCAGCAATTCATAACCCAACTTCCAACCTACCTGATTAACCTTGCCTTTAAACTCAGCTAAAAAGTAGTCTGCATCAAATGACTGAGGGTTGTCAGCATAGTCTTGCTGCATGGCATAACTCAAAGTGTAAGAAAGTGACTCTGAAAACTGTCCCGTAGCGCGTAAGCCAATTGTTTGTGTTGAAATAGTGAGTGCATTATCAAAATCATAAAGATATGCAAAAACACTCATATTAAATTCTGGCCTGACTTGAAATAACGCATTACCAAAATGTAGCTTTCCATGTAAATCACTGTTTGGACTGTCTTCACCAAAAATACGATTAACATTATATATATAGCTATAATCAAACTTTATTGAAGATGTCGGCTTATAAATGACTCGATACCCATCAAATGTTTGCTCGTTTTGACGCCAAGCAACTCCCCCTACAAATCGCTGGTCATCTAAGTTAATACGTTGTCTGCCAGCAGTAATTTGCCACTGTTCATTTTTAAATTGTAAGCTTGCTTGATTTACTTCGGTTCCTTTTGGATCAGCCACAACAGGGTGATCTAATTTTCCGTTCACAGTGCTATTGTAGTTGTCGTTACCTAGCTGCGTGACATTATCAAACTCTAACAGAGCTGAAACCCCTTTTAAGGTGGCTGTTTTATAATTAAAGCGCGTTAATAATGTTGAAGCATGAGCTCGTTCAGCTAATCCATCTTGCTCAACATTTTCGTATCTATAACGCAACATCCCCTGCACTTGGCCATTCTTTAACATGCTCTGAATACCATCACTCTCAACGGCGTTTACGTGCGTACTTAAACCGACTGTTACTAACGATGCTAAAATTGATAATTGTGTTTTCATGTCATTACCTTGCTATGCATTTAAGTTGCGCTTAGCTTACATCTGCCCCTCTAGCAAATTTTGATTTAAATCAATAATTTCATAACCTTACCCACCATAACCATGACCACCCACAAAGAGGTATAACAGCTCCTCCTCTGTTTAATGTAGGCTTGTACTACCGTTGAGAAGAAGGATGAAAACATGCAACTTGATAGCTCGAATACGATGCGTTACTGCCGCCATATTTTACTGCCAGAAGTTCAGGAAGAAGGTCAGGAAACCTTAATGAATAGCCATGCCCTAATTGTTGGAGCGGGTGGTTTAGGATGTGCTGTTTTGCAGTATTTAGTCGCCGCAGGAATAGGTAAGATCACTATTTTTGATCATGATACCGTTGATATAACCAATCTTCAGAGACAAATACTCTACCCCGAATTAAGCGTGGGTCATTCAAAAGTAGAAACCGCAAAACAGCAATTAGCCAAATTAAATAGCCAAGTAGAGATCAATACCTTCAATAAGCAGTTTGATCACTCAGATGAGCCCACTTTAAATTCAGTTAATGTTGTCATTGATTGTAGCGATAACCTTCAAACCCGACTTTTACTAAACACATTATGCTGGTCAAAGAAAATACCGCTAATTTCAGGCTCAGCGATTAGAATGGAAGGACAGGTTATTCATTTTCCTATGCGCGACGATGACCCTTGCTATGCCTGTGTGGCGAGCTTCTTTAAAGAGCCTTCACTAAGCTGCATGGAAGCTGGCGTACTTTCACCCGTTGTCGGAACAATAGGTTCATTGCAAGCAACTGAAGCAATTAAAAGCTTACTAAATATAGAGCCCAGCTCGCTTTCA
The DNA here is from genome assembly GCF_032716425.1 of Pseudoalteromonas sp. N1230-9. Taxonomy (NCBI): domain Bacteria; kingdom Pseudomonadati; phylum Pseudomonadota; class Gammaproteobacteria; order Alteromonadales; family Pseudoalteromonadaceae; genus Pseudoalteromonas; species Pseudoalteromonas sp. N1230-9. The sequence continues at coordinate 570,909 of NZ_CP090419.1, read as the reverse complement.
CTGCTTCTTTATGATGCCCATCAACTCGCTTTTCAAACGTTTAAAATTAAGAAAAATCCGCAGTGCAACGTATGTGCAGACCGTTAAAGTAAACGAATTAACTTTAACGGTCTGCACATGGGAAAATAGCAATAATATCTTCAGATGCACCTTTGCCTTTACCTAATGAATATTGTTTAGGTAACACAGAGAAAAGCGTGTGGTTAATCATTTGTGTAACTTGTAAGGATTCAAGCAGTGATGGCTTTTCTCCAACACATGATACTTTTTGCAAGAGCTTTGAGATATCGAAATGATACACATCACTAATCGCTAACTTGTCTAAACTTAACTTCGCGCAATTAAGAGCGCAACCATCAAACACCACAATACTGGATGCTTCTTTTACTTTTTGCTGATGTATAAACGAGCCTGCAGTAATTGCTACAACGGACACTTTATCGACCTTTCCTTGCTGATATAAACTCTGTGCAATATCTTCTGCTAACTCAGCTTCGTGGCACATACCAGCACACGTTAATAAAACAGGTAATTGCTGCTTCATCGTTTTCCTTACTCAATTGAAACGGGAAAGAGCAGCTTAGTAATAACGTCACAAAGTAAACTTGATCCACATCAATGTGGGCAAAAAACACATCATCATAAAAGAGGTATAGAACGCTACCTATAAAGCGTTAAATCAACTGTGTAAAAGTCATTACTTACTCTGCTCATCAACTCTTGGTTGAGTTAAGACAGGAAAATAGACCAAACTAAATAGACCATAAGCAATACACCAAGTGATCACTGAAAGTGAAATGAAGTATAAAGTTAACTCAGCATCAATTAGCACTCCAAAAACACGCAGTAATGCAGCAACTAATACGGCGCCAAATGCAAAAATAATGGCATGTTTAACAATTAATTTTCTACCCGTATGACCTAAACTCACCCGCGACATCATACTTAAGATCATATTTCCCATAGCCCCAACTGTAAGAGCATGAAAAGCGGTTGAAATTGATAACAACTCAAATAAATAAGCAGTCCCCATTAACAGAATACCTAACGGGATAAACCAATACGCTAAATGCAAACTCCAAAGTAAAGGAATAGATAATGTTTTAAAGAAATGCCAACGTGCAGCTCGTAAACAATGCAATAGAGCACAAATAACAAACAGTACGCCCACGACTTCATCTGCAATGTAATAAATGAGTCCACAAAAATATAAAAAGAACATTCCCCATGTACTACCTAGCGCAGCAATTTCTAACCAAGCCTTTCCCACCACCTTTTTAGTCTGTGTTGCATTTGCAGTGAAAAACGGAATAACCCGTCCGCCGAGTACACTCATTAGTAATGTTATTAATAAAATTGCAGACATATAACCATGTTGATACAGTTCAAATACACCTAAAACGACACCTAAGTGCATCAACAAATTGGTTGCACTAAGCATTAAAAGAATAGGCACAAAAAAGAGGTTACGCATTTGCCCTTTGAGTATAATTGGTTGGGCTAACCAATAACCGGCCAAAGGTAAAAAAGACATATCTATCACAAATACACACCACTTCGGTACAAAAGGCAATACCATTGCAATTCGCGCCAAAAGCCAAAGACTTGTTAACAGTAATAACTTTTTTCCATGAATAGAACGAACTCCAGTCCAATTTTGCACGGCGGTTAATAAGAACCCCACAATAACAGCGCACACAAAACCAAATAACATTTCATGGCTATGCCAAAACAGTACGCCACCATAAGGAGAAAATAACAACTTCCCATGTAAAACAAGCCCCCATACAACTAATGCAATACAACTAAATAGGCCACCAGCGAAAAATAAAGGCCGAAATGCAAGCTGAAAAAATACGGACTCTGTTTTTACCTGTTCTTTATTAGCGTGATTCCTCATAAGCTTTCATCTTCCAGAAAATTATATTGGGCAGCTTCACTTAATCGGCGGCGAAATTTTTCAGCCTTAATAGCAAAATACATCAGCATCATACACACAGCTAATACCGCATAAAGCAACATAAACGTGGCACTGTAAAAACCAAAAACATCCACAACAGCACCAAATAATAAAGGTAACGTGAACCCACCTAAGGCACCGATTGCGGCAACGAAACCTCCAGCATGCCCCATCTCATTAGGATAATTTTCATGGAGCATTTTAAAAACGCTCGCCCGACCAAACCCCTGCGCTAAACCAATCACAAACAAAAGAAATGTGAACACCCACACATTTATTGAAAAAGACACGTAAACATCTTGCTTAATACCGTGAATAGTCATTGTTGTAGGTGGATAACTTAGAAAAAATAAACAAACCAAACACACCCAAAATACACTCCAATTCACACTTCGACCGCCATATTTGTCAGCAAACCATCCTCCTAACGCGCGAACAACAGATGAGGTTGCAACGAAAAACAAGGTAAAAGCCATCGCTTGTGTTATTGATAATTGATAAGCCTGAATATAATAGTATGGAAGCCATAAAAGCAGCGCTAAGAACGAACCAAAAACAAAATAATAATAAAGCCCCAAGCGCCAAATTTGTGAATCATGCAATAACTGATACCAAGTTCTTTGCTGTGTATCCAATTGCATGGCATGAACTGGCTGGGAAGGTGCAAAAAACCAAAATAAGAGAGCAACAAAAACGAGCCCAACCGCGTAAACAGGCCCCACCCAGTGCCAGCCAAAATTATCAATAATCCAAGGTGCAAATACTAAGGTTATGGCAGCTCCTGCATTGCCAACCCCAAATACTCCCATAGCCGTACCTTGTTGGCCACGTGGAAAGAAGTCACACACGTAGCGAATACCTATAGTAAAGGAAGCCCCACTTACACCAATCCACAAGCCCAAAAACAGTAATTGGTAATAATTTGTTGCGATATACAAGCAAAGTAATGCGGGCACACAGCTTAGCATTTGTATAACAAAAAGCTTTTTAGCTGCGTAGCGATCGACTAAAGAACCAAAGGGAATACGTGATAACGCCCCAGTTAACATTGGAGCTGCCAGTAAAGCACCAAGCTCCGTCACTGTTAACTGCCACAACGATGATAAGGGTAATACAATCACCGCATATAAAGTCCAAACTGAAAAATTAGCGGCAAAAGCAAAAGTGGCACATAATAACCCACGGTTAGCATCTGGCGTTGGCATGCGATTCCTCTATTTATGATTATTAATAGAAAATCATTTAGATTAGTATATGTTGCCATTCTACCTAAACAGAGCTGCAATTAAGCCAAACTACCTACAATGCCATAAATTTAATTAGCTTTTTATTATTTGCTCAAAATAATAAAAATATAATCCTAATTTTCAAAAACTTATGTAAAAACTCAGCTACCTAAAAAGTGGTATTAATAAATCAAGCATTGCGAATATTGGCCCTATTCCTAGCATCTTAAATTGAAAACAGGTTGAACACTTCGCTATTTTTCTTGCACTATTTTGTTACTGTTCACAAATTTAAAACACACTATGTATAGCACGCATGTCGACGCAGGCTTTCAAAGCTTATCGGGTATTAAGGAAGTTAACGAAGATTACGCAGGCGTATTAATTCCCGATGACCAATACCTAAGGGATGTGAAAGGAAGTGCGTTTTGTGTAGCTGACGGTGTAAGTTCAGCCGAAGCAGGAAAAGAGGCAAGTGAAACAGCCATTACACGCTTTTTTAGCGAGTACTTTAAAACACCCGACACGTGGTCTGTTAGCCACAGTGGTAAACAAGTTCTCTCAGCCATTAATTTACGACTTTTTCGTAAAAGTCATGAATTTTCTCACGATAACAAAGGCTATTTAACAACACTAAGCAGTATGATTTTAAAAGGAAATCATGGGCATATTTTCCATATTGGCGATAGTCGTATTTTTCGTTTAAGAAAAGCCTGTTTTGAGCAACTAACCGCTGATCACACGACCAATTTAGGACAAGGCAAGTCTTTCTTGTCCCGTGCGGTGGGCATGGATAATAATTTACACATAGATTATAGCTGTAGTGATTTGCAAGAGGACGATGTTTACTTACTCACAACTGATGGTGTGCATGACTTTCTACCTACACACTTTCTGATACAGGCTTTACACAGCAATCAATCAGCAGCACACATTGCCGAGCAGCTATGCGAAGAAGCCCTGAAGCAAGGCAGTGATGACAATATAAGTTGTGTTGTGGTTAAAATAAAAAGTTTAGCTCATCAAAATGAAGATGAGTTAAACGCTGAACTAACCAAACTGCCTTTTCCGCCACCACTCAAAGCAGGTATGAAGTTAGATGGTTACTTAATTATTGAAGAGCTCTTTGCCTCTTCTCGAAGCCAACTCTATTTAGTGGAAGATGAATTAACTGCTCAGCGTTATGCCATGAAAACACCATCAGCAAACTTTGATGATGACACTCACTACATTGATCGTTTCATAAAAGAGCAATGGATAGGTAGTCGAATAGATTCACCCTATGTTGTTAAGGTTTATCAGCACTTACGCCCTCGCAGCGCACTTTATTACTTAATGGAGTGGCTTGATGGCATCAGCTTAGATGACTGGCTTAATCAACACTATCCATTGAAACCTAAGCGCGCAATTGCCATTGTAAGGCAAATAGCTAAAGCATTAGAGGCATTTCACCAAAACGATGCTATTCATCAAGATTTAAAACCTGGTAATGTCATGGTCTTAAATGATGATACGATAAAACTCGTCGATTTTGGCTCTGTTTTCGTTGCAGGTGTCGCAGAGCTTTATCAGCCAATAGAGCATCAAGGGGCATTGGGCACAGCAAGTTATTCAGATCCTAACTATTTGCGCGGGCATAATGCAGCCATACAAGGGGATGTATATAGCTTAGCAACTATTTGCTATGAACTATTTACTCAGCAACTTCCCTACACAGATAAAATTGAGCAATGCACTACAATGGCCGACTACGATAAATTACGTTATCAAAGTGCGAGTAAATACAACCCTATTATCCCTGTTTGGTTTGATAAGGCACTTCAAAAAGGAGTCAGCTTTGACTTAACTGAGCGCTATCAAACCGTTGAGGCACTGCTACAAGATTTAACGACACCTAACCCAGCATTTTTAAAACCAACACCTGAACCAAAAGAAGCCAGTAGTCTATTATTTTGGAAAATGGTCAGTGGCTTTTGGTTTATTACCCTTGCACTTATTTTGTATTTATTTAGCCAACATTAAAGTTGGCATTGAATCCCAGCAATTTGATGCCAAAAACCATTTATATGTTCGCTTGGTCGCTGATAGACCTCATCAGATACAAAGTGTTCTATCCAACTGAGCTCATCCATATTATGAAAACTTAGCCTAGCAACATGCGCCATATCACTCAGTGAAGCTTTATCTTCACATAAATTATAAATTTGTCCTGACATGGTTTGAATACCATTTAAATTAAATAGAGCTTGTCCTTCTTGGCTTTGAGTTATTAATCCTGAAGGGTGTTTTTGGCAAATAAGTTCACACTGATCTTTTGCTAGGTTGTAATAACGAGCTGTAAAACAACGTGCACTATATGCCAATGGCAAATATCCATAACTAAACACTTCATACTGCATGGGTAAATCACATAGTTGCGCATATTCTTGCTGAAGTGCTAATAGCCAATCTTTTGATAGCTCGACAGGCATAACCCAACGAACAGCCCCCATTTTTGCAAACTTAGCCAGTGTATAGCCATTATAAACATTGATAGCAGGGCCAATCACAAAAGGGAGCCCTAATTGATAAAGCAGCTGCACTGCAGACAAGTCATTCGCTTCAAATAAGTACTGCTTATGCTTGCTTAATCGTTTGAGATCTTGCAACTGTGCACTTGACTCCAGCAGGGTTAAACTTGAAAGCACGACTTCTTTTCCCGCTTTCGCTAATTTCTCTGCCCATACCAGATAATCATTTAAGCGAGACAAGCGACGTTTTCCACACACCGTTTCACCCAAGTACACACACTCTGCTTCCGAGAGCATTACCTTATTATAAAACTGCTCTAGATACGTTTTTTGCCATAAAAATAATACAGGCCCAACGGCTACTTTTAATTTACTCATAGCGACCTCTACTTCCACTTACGGTGGTAAGCACCTAATGTTGTTTGTTGCCCCTCAGATAAATGACCTAATGTTGCCTGCCATTGCGGCTCAATAGAAAAAAGCTGACTGTCTTTTTTTGCTTGATCAATCGCCGCTCGCCATACTTGAGTAACTTGTTCTACATAGGCAGGGCTACGCTGTCTTCCTTCTATTTTTACTGACGCGATATTCATCGCTAACAGCTCTGGTAATAACGACAACGTATTTAAACTAGTCGGCTCTTCCAACGCATGGTACATCTCGTTATTCACAACAAAGCGCCCTTTGCATAAAGTTGGATAGCCTGCTTGTTCGTGCTCAGAAAATTGATCGATTAGCACCCCATTTAAGCGAGACTGCATTCGCTCACCTTCTTGCTGCCAACGCACAAACTTAGCGGGTGAACAAGCCCCCGTCGTATTAGGTGACTCTCCTGTTAAATAAGATGATAAATAACAGCGCCCTTCAGCCATAATACATAAACTACCAAACGCAAATAACTCAAGCTCAATATCTGTGGTTGTCGCAAGCTGTCTCACTTGCTGAATACTCAATACTCGAGGTAAAACAACACGCTTAACACCAAACTGTTTATAAAAATCAATCGCTAGTGCATTTGTTACAGACGCTTGAACACTAACATGAACCTCTTGCTTAGGATGGTAATTCGCAATGAAATCAAGCGCAGCAATATCAGCAACAATTAAGGCATCAACGCCAACAGCAACAGCCTGCTCTATAGCATATTGCCAACGATTAAATTGATTTGGATGGGCAAAGGTATTAATTGCGACATGTAATTTTTTGTGATGTTGATGACAATATTCAGCGGCAGTCCTGAGTTGCTGCTCATTAAAATTAAGGCCAGCAAAATGACGTGCATTTGTATCATCATTTAAGCCAATATAAACAGCATCAGCACCACTATTAATGGCTTTTTTTAATGAGTGTAAATTACCTGCGGGGCAAAGCAGCTCCATACCCACTCCTGATTATTTAAACTAGTGAATAAATTATCAATAATGGTAAGTGAACCAACCTTACAAGGTAATCTACTAATATGATTAGTCTACATGATATTTTGAAGCATAAAGCGCAGCTGTTTTTTACCCCTAAATGGCTAACACGTGTTACTCATATAGCACCTGCTACAAGTATAAATTGGTTAGTAACTCAGCATTTAAATAAGGTGTTTGAAGCACACATTGCAGAAGGAGAATTGGACTTTTTAGCGGATAAACAGTTATGCATAGAGGTAAGTAACCTCCCACTAACCTTATTGATTTCTTTAGAGCCGACGAGCAAAAAATTGCAAGTGTACACGATAAAGCAGGATCAACTCCCAGTAAAAAGCATAAAGTACGATGGAAAACTAACTGGTAGTAGCGACACATTTTTATGCTTAATAAGTGGTAAGCATGATCCCGATACACTGTTCTTTTCTCGTAAGTTAACCATTCAAGGCGATACTGAATTGTGCCTTACCGTTAAAAACTGGCTAGATACTCAAGAGCCACATAATAGTTTACCAACTTGGCTTTTTAACGAACTAACACACTATATCGAAACGCTTCCATAAAAAAGGCAGCAAATTGCTGCCCCTACACATTGAAACCTTTTAACTGCCGACCATTTCAACTAGGTTATCTTCTCTATCTAGGACGATATACATTGCCGTGTTTTTGCCACTTTGAACATCATTTATCATTGACTTCATACTGCTTTCAATCACGCTTTTATCAACATCCGCACTGATACTTGTCACAAATAATAAATCCCATTGATGGTTAATACTATCGGCTTCTAGGCATAAGGTTGAATAGTCGTTTAATTCAGCGGGTAATTTATCGACACACATAACAGGCTCAATAATGCCCTTGTTAACTTCATTCTTCGAACTTTCAATATTCGCCTTGGTAAATAATAGTAATAGCTTAACGGGTTCCGCTTGGTAACGAGCCATAGACAATAATTCTTGAAACTTACTCATATCTGTTCTTTCCTGTAAAAATAAAAAAGAGCCAAAAACCGAAGTTAATGGCTCTAGACAAGTGGAGATCGTTACGGATTGTAAAACTCGCCGTCTTTTCTTAAATAAAACCACCAGTTAATGATCAAACATAGTGCATAAAAAACAGCAAAGCCGATAAGTGCCACTTCAGGTGTTGTAGCCTTAATTTGCTGACCAAAAACCATAGGAATATAAAATGCCCCATAAGCTGCTACAGCTGATGTCCAACCTAATACAGGCCCTGCTTGTTCCTTTGGAAAAACCATAGCAATGGTTCTAAAGGTTGAGCCATTACCAATACCTGTTGCTGCAAAAAGTAATAAAAACAGTACAAAGAACGGCATAAAGAACTCTTCAGGTGTCGCAGACTGATAAGCTGCTTTCATATAATATGCTGCCCCTAATGAAGAACCAACCATTACAACTGAGCATATTTGCGTTACAAGCGCTCCACCCCATTTATCTGCTATCCAACCACCTAAAGGACGGATTAAGGCGCCGATAAAGGGTGCCATCCATGCATACATAAGTGCGCTTGGGCCGTTTGGATTAAGCGTGTTATGCGTCATCACCCCATCAACCATAATATGTTGAAAACCAAATATAACCTTAATAGCCAAAGGAAATGCTGCAGCAAAACCAATGAATGACCCAAATGTCATAGTATAAATAGTACTCATCACCCAAGTGTGTTTATTATTGAAGATTTGATACTGCTTAGTCAGACTTTCACCAATTGCACCTGGCAACATTTTTAATAAAAAGACAGTGATGGCAACAACTAACACCAGCACGAGTTCTTTAGGCACACCAAACCCTGAGCCATTTGCTGACTCAGGCAACATTAACCACAACCCTGCAGCGGCAGTAGCAAGACCAATCATTAACATGATTGAAATCATCATAAATGCACTCAATGGGCTACCTACATTAGGTGAAACCTCTGGTGTGCGGATGTTATTCATACCAAACCAAGTTGCAAAAAATAATGGCACCAAGAGTAATAACCATAAAAAGCCACCATTTTGCGGCCATGTCTCAGAACCAGCTGGAATTTTACCAATCAAGCTACCCGATGTACTGACCAAGGTGACAGGATCGCCACCTAATGCGCCAAAGACCCCATATGTCATAAAAAGAGGAATTAAAATCTGCATGGTAGTTACACCAAAGTTCCCTAACCCTGCATTTAGACCTAATGCTAAGCCCTGTTGTTTTTTAGGAAAAAAGAAGCTGATATTCGACATGGAAGAAGCAAAGTTTCCTCCACCAAAACCTGAAAGAAGCGCCAGTAACTGATACTGCCAAAGCGGGGTCGTTGGGTCTTGTAAAGCAAGGCCTGTAAAAATCGCTGGGATAATCAGCAACGAAGTAGTGAAGAATATTGTATTTCGTCCACCACAAAATCGAATAAAGAAACTACTAGGGATACGTAAAGTAGCTCCCGACAAGCCCGCTATCGCTGTTAATGTGAATAGCTCTTCTGCGCTAAAGTTAAACCCTGCATTCATCATCTGCACGGTTAAAATTCCCCAGTAGAGCCAAACAGCGAAGCCACAAAGTAAACTTGGGATTGAAATCCATAAGTTCCGTTGTGCTATTTTTTTACCTTGGGAATTCCAAAAAGCTTCATTTTCCGGTTCCCATTTGTGTAGTTCAGCCATGTGCTGCTCCTCTCAATCGAATTACATTCACTATGCGCACATAAACTAAACTCAACAATTCACATTGATGGGTAAGCCAAAACTCGTTAAAAATAAAAAGTAACTACCCACTTATAGGTAGCTAGGTAAATAACATATTGTTTATACTAGACAAATCATCTTAACTTATAGGTTATTGGGAGTAACACACTGCCTTTTAGATGAATCAAAAATTGATCCACGCTAATATAAATTATCCCGTCAGCCGATAGGCTTCAGTAAAAGAGTCAGAGTATGAATGCATTAACCAACTCAATATTATTAGTGGATGATCATCCGTTATTACGCAAAGGTTTAAAGCAGCTAATTGATTTAGAAGATGAACTTAGCGTGATAGGTGAAGCCGCAAGTGGTAAAGAAGGACTTCGCTTAGCGATTGAACATGACCCCGATTTAATTATTCTCGATCTCAATATGCAAGGTATGGATGGTCTTGAAACCCTCAAAGCGATGAGAGCAAATGACATCACTTCTCGTATTATTATGCTAACAGTATCTGACAACGACGAAGACGTGCTCACCGCAATTAGCTATGGCGCTGATGGGTACCTGCTCAAGGATATGGATCCTGAAGATATTCTTGAAAAAATAAAACAAGCAGCCATAGGTAAAATGGTATTAAGCGAAAAGCTCACAGGTGTTTTAGCACAAGCTATTCGTAAACCTGATGTATCACAAAAAGCGAATATTCTAAACTCGTTAACCAGCCGTGAATTTGAAATTTTAAAGTTAATTGCCAAAGGTTTATCAAATAAACTGATCGCCCGTGAGTTAGATATCTCTGATGGTACTGTGAAAGTTCATGTTAAACATTTACTAAAAAAATTAAGCTTACGCTCTCGTGTTGAGGCTGCAGTTTGGATGATCAACCAACAAAAAGGATCGTAATGATGAATGCCGTCTTTTCTTTTCAGCAAGCAGGCGATACACTCTTATCAGATAGTCCTTTATTGGTTGGAATTGAAACATTACCCCTATCTTCTGCGCACCGTCGCATTCTTGCCAAACCAATTATCGCCGGCGTTAACGTACCTATTGCAGATAACTCTGCTATGGATGGTTTTGCATTTCGTTTTAGTGATTTAAATGAACACACACATTTAACTATTATTGGCACTGCCTATGCTGGGCACCCATTCAACGGCGAATGGCACTCCGGTTGTTGCATACGCATAATGACCGGTGCGCACATTCCTGCAGGCTTTGATACAGTGATAATGCAAGAGCACGTCACAGTATCTTCTGATCAAACTATCACGTTAAATACAACGCCTATCTTTACACAAAATGTACGTAAACAAGGTGAAGATATCAGTATCGGCAGCCAATTATTTGCGTCAGGACAACGTTTAACAGCCACCGATATCGGTATGCTTGCCTCGCTAGGCATTGCCTCTGTTAGCGTTTATAAACCGCTTAAAGTAGGGGTTATTTCTACGGGAGATGAACTTTTTGAGCCTGGCACACCACTTCCACAAGGGGGAATTTACGATACTAATCGTTACACGATTCAGGCTATTTTAAATAATTTAGGCTTTACGGTGCAGGATTTTGGCATTATTGCTGACGATCCTGACGCGCTAAAATCGGCTTTCGAGGAGGCACTTTCAAATACCGATGTCATTATTACCTCAGGGGGCGTTTCGGTCGGTGATGCTGATCACACAAAAACAGTACTCACAGAACTTGGCCAAATGCAGTTTTGGAAAGTCGCAATAAAGCCAGGTAAACCCTTCGCATATGGTCATTTTAAGTATTTAACACAAGACGGCCACAACAAGCGTTTTATGGGATTACCGGGCAACCCTGTTTCAAGTGTTGTGACATTGCACCAACTCGCTATTCCTGCACTTCGTAAGATGGCTGGTGAAACAGTGTGTACACAGCCCCCTATGCAATTGCCTTTAGCGTGTGGCATCAGTAAAAAACAAGGTCGCGATGAATTTATTCGAGCCACACTAATTGTCAATAACACAGGAACCTATGTTGAGCCTTTAAAAGGACAAGGTTCAGGCATACTCAGTACTTTTGCAAAAAGCCAAGGTTACCTTTTGCTTGATGCTGAAAAAACGCAGTGGCAAAGGGGTGATTTAGTGCCTTTTATTCCGTTTGATTCTGTATTAAATTAGAAACAAAGCCTTACTATGCAAACATGTAAACCTGATCGCGTTAGTGCAATGCAGCAATTAATTGAACAGGTAAAAGTTGAGCTTCCCTTATACGAACCAGATACCTTTTTTTGTGGCACCGATAACTCATGTATCGGCTGCCCTAAAAAACTAATGGAATTAGTTGATACCGAACTATGCTACTGGGAACATCAGCTGCAAATAGGCACAATTCCTAATTTTGACGATATTTCTCGATTCGCGAAGCTCTGCAAAAATGTAAAACGCGGTTTAGTACGAAATAACTTAGTTGATAATTAACTGTGTAATGCGTCTGCTTTACCAATTAAAAACCACGTTTCATTTGGCTTGGGCTGTAGTTGATTAAATGATAAGCGCGTGATCCACACATGCAATGATGCGAGTTTATACATACCTTCTTGTTCGCTATTCACGAGCCTTACTTTCACCAACATACCTTGCTCTTGCCCCATATTAACAGGGTTAAACGCAGTGATCTGCACTTTTAATTGGTTCACAAAACTACTCTCTGATAGTGCTGTTTTTGATAAACCCAGGCGGTTCGCTTTCAGTATTAATGGCTGCACACGCCCTATTTGATGATCTGAATTATGCGCAGCAAAACAGCGCTGTCCGCCAACGTGATACTCTGTTAAGCCCAGTGCAGGAAAGTGAGCATGAACCTGTCCGTAAAACAGAGAAGTAAATTGACTCCCCTGAATGTTTTCACTTGATTGACCCTTTAGTAACTGCTGCTGATAGTGCTCAATACCTTCATCCACAGGGAGCATTTGCCAATGTGTACTATCGTTTCTCGTATGCTGCAATAAGCAACTATCAGCCAATGCTAATACATCATCAAGCTGGTGGCATGCTAACAAAGCAGCACCTTGTACTTTACAAAGGTAGTCTTTTATAACCCCTATACAAGCTTGCTTATTAAATTGATCCAGCCCTGTAAGGGCTTCATCTAATAATAATAAAGGCGCTCCTTTGATCATCGCGAGTAAAAGCGCTACTCGTTGTCGCTGCCCGCCACTTAATTGATGAGCTCGACACGATAGTTTGTCGGTCAGCCCTAAGGGGTCTATCGCCCAACTTATATCAAATGGCTGTGCTTGTTGCTTGGCAACCAACTTTAATAAAGCGGCAATGGTTAGGTGGTCAAATAACAAAGGAGACTGTGTTACGTAGGCGATTCGGCGCTTATGTGCTGGCATACCTAACTGCTGTTGCCCTGTTACTTTTAACCCGCCTGAAGCTGGAGCAACACCCGCAATTGCATTAAACAAACTGCTTTTGCCTGCGCCACTTGGGGCTAACAACACCGTTATTTGCAAGGTCTTAAGCTGACAATAAAGTTGCTGAGAAACAGGCTTCGTACAATTTAGTTCAATATGCGCAACCACAGACTTAGACACACTCTGTAGGTCTGAAATACCAATGCAGTCGCTATTTAATGCCATCACCTGTCTAACCTTGTTTAAAACAAGCGAGTTGGTGTACTTACACGCTGCGTTTGCCTTTGCCACCATTGACATGCAAACACAACGGCAAATGAGAATACCAACATCAGCCCTGCAAGCGTATTTGCAGCCTGAAGATTAAAACTCTCAACATGATCAAATAACGCCAGTGACACAACTTGAGTTTCTCCTGGAATATTGCCACCAATCATTAAAATAACACCAAACTCACCCACTGTATGGGCAAAACTTAGCGTTGCAGCAGTATAAATAGCAGGTTTAATCATAGGTAAAACGAGCCATAAAAACTGCCTCCAAGGCTTAAAACCTAGCAAAGCTGCACTGCTGTATAAGTCATCTGGCAGTTGCTCAAAGGCACTTTGTACAGGTCGAAAAGTAAAGGGTAAACTATAGATCATCGACGCCACTAAAATTCCCGAAAAGCTAAAAACCAACTGCACCCCCACTGTCTGTTGCAGCCATAAGCCAATACCTTGCTGCGGCGAAAATAGCACCAAAAAGTAATACCCAAGTACCGTAGGAGGCAAAACTAAAGGCAAGGTAATTAAGGTTTCGAGAAAAGGTTTTATGGCTCGTTTACTTCGCGCAAGCCAATATGCGCAGGGAATCGTTATAACTAACAACGCCAGCGTAGTTAGCACGGCGAGTTTTAACGTAATAAAGATGGCTTGCAGGTCCCCCTCGTTCATAGCATTACCTATAGCCCATTGATTTTATTAACTGTTGTGCCTTTTCAGTTTGAACAAAATGATAAAACTGACGCGCAAATACTGAGTCATTCACCAATAAAGCATGCTGCTCAATTGGCTGATACCACTCACTGGGGATAGCGATGGCTGTGCCATTATGTAGCTGTTGCATTAGACTTTTTGCAATTAAGCCCAACTGTGCATTTTTACTTTCAACATATTGAAAAGTATGCAAAATTGATCCTCCTGTGACTATTTTTTTCGGCTTGATTTTTAAATGAGCCAATACCTCAACCGCAGCCTGTCCATAAGGTGCATAACGAGGGTTCGCAATAGCCAAAGTGATATGGGGCAAACGTGTCATAACGCCTTCCAAACTGTCATAGCCCTCGGACGAATAAAACACCAATTCGCCAAGCGCATACACCGTGCTTTCAATGCCAAAACCATCGGTTTTTAGTTGTGTAGGTAATCGTGCATCTGCTGAAAAGAATACGTCATAAGGCGCTCCATAACGAAGCTGTGTCGCGAGTGTGCCTGACGAGCCTGTCACAACTTTAACCCGTAAATCAGTTTTAACCTGTGCCTTGAATACTGGCAGCAACTTATCCATAACAGCGACAAAGTTAGCCGAGCAAGCGATCGTTAGCGAAGAGGATGTGTCTTTATCATTGGCGCTTGCTGGCAATACACAACACAATAAAATCAGCACAGTCGCTATCGTGTATATGATTAGTTTATTTGTTAGCCTCTGCATCGTTTCAACCCTATAGCCACTGGGCTGCGGCTATTTGATCTTTATGATTGGCACTCACCCAACGTGTCTGCTCTCCTGCAACGTGCTCTTTTTTCCAAAATGGCGCACGGGCTTTAAGTAAATCAATTAAATACTGTGCAGCTTCAAATGCTGCTTCGCGATGGACACTCGACACTGCCACCAACACAATTTGGTCTGTTAAGCTTAATTTGCCAACACGGTGAATTAGGGTAACTTTTTCCAAGGGCCATAATGACAATGCTTGCTGCTCTAACTGGGTGAGGTATTTCTCTGTCATCGCTGGGTAATGCTCTAGATATAAACTATCAACTTGGTGGCCTTGATTAATGTCACGAACACGGCCCACAAACATAACCACCGCGCCCGACACCGAGTCGTCAGCCAACATAGATTGATACTCTTCATTCATATCGAAATCATGCTCTTGTACACGGATCATCACTAACCTCCAGTAACGGGTGGAAACATAGCAATCTCATCACCAGTGCTGAGCGCTGCATTTTCATCAACTAAGGTTTGATTTACCGCTACTAACACATCCTTATCGAGTAACCAAGTGCGCCAACGTTCATCTCGTTTAGCTAATACTTGGCGTAACTCCCTAACCGACATACCTTGTGCATCGAGTTGTACCGTGTCACAACCTAAACGTTCACGTAACTGTGCAAAAAAAAGTACCTTATTCATATATGCTCCCCTCAATTAACCGGTATAGGTGCCGCGTCTGCCACCACTTTTATAAGTGACACGCATGTTCTGCACTGTCATGCCTTGATCAACCGCTTTACACATATCAATTATGGTAAGTGCTGCAATTGATACTGCAGCCAACGCTTCCATTTCAACTCCTGTTTGCCCAACTAACTTACAATAACTTTGGATATCAACGGCACTGTCTTGGCTGTTAATAAAAAATTCGACCGCCACCTTACTTAATGCCAACGGATGACAAAGAGGGATCAAATCAGCTGTTTTTTTGGCAGCCTGAATACCTGCAATACGCGACACAGCCAATACATCCCCTTTGTTTAATTGATTTTGCTCAATAAGAGCCAACGTTTCTGGTTGCATTACAACGGTTGCGCAAGCACGCGCTTCTCGTACCGTTGCTGATTTATCTGCAACATCAACCATGCTTGCTTGGCCTCTTTTATCTATGTGCGTTAACTGCATTAATTCATCTCCCGAGAGTGGCACTGTTCAACACGATGTGATTTAAGCTGGGCTACAAAATTGCACGCCCCACAGCGCGAATCGAGTTGCTGGCATAAAATCTCATCCCAAGCAGTCGCGCACGCATTTGGGCTGCCTGGCATAGCTACAACTAAAGTTCTATTGGCAAGCCCTGCTAAAGCTCTTGATTGCAGTGATGACGTGCCTATTTGTGAATATGACAAATGCCTGAACAGCTCACCAAAACCAGTCACGGGCATGTCAAATAACACATCGATTGCCGAGGGCGTAATATCGTCAGGTGTAAGACCTGTGCCCCCAGAAATCAGTACTACATCAATATTGTCACTGGCTATCCAAGCAGCGACTTCTGCGCGCACTTTATAAATATTGGCTTTATGCAATTGCCGATTAAGTACATGGTGACCACTGTCTATGACTTTTTGCTGCAACAAATCACCCGCAGTGTCTTGCGCTGGGCCTCGACTATTACTTACCGTTAAAATCGCTATGTTTAATGCTACAAAGCAGCTGCTTTTTACTCGCGCCATGCGTAATCCTTTTGATCAATCAAACAACAAGCATGCGCCCATTGTTGTGGTGTATTAACGTTATATAGTTCACGACTCTCGCCATGTGACTCAAACAATTCAATAACGGCCGCTCCAAGCTCTTCAAGTAACCCCCTGACAGAACGCTGCCCATGCTCTAAACGTTGCTGGGCAATTAAACTCACGCGTTCAAGCCGATTGAGGTAACAAGGCAATACACTGTGTGCAAAGTAACAGGCACAATCTCGTCTGCGCCCTTGATTGATAAGGGCGCGTAAACTTGTTTCAGATAGCAGCGGCATATCGATAGGAATAACAAGCGCATCATCATAATCGGCATGATTCAAACAGGCATGAATACCGGCAACAGGTCCTTGCTGTATAAATTTATCAACGATAAAACCGGTGCTATTTCGACTTACAATGATCTCATCGCAGCCCGCGTCTTTAAGGCAATTAGTCGCACGTATTAATTGCGTTTGACCATTAATTTCAAGCAGCGCCTTATCTTGCCCCATGCGACAAGAAAGGCCCCCAGCCAGAACAATACCCACTAACATACTAACCCCCTAACATAGCCAGTTGTTTGGTCAGCCCTGTTCGTCCCATTTGTAATTGATGGCCTTGCCATTTATATTGAACACTACATAAAAGGTGAGTTGCTAAGCCTTGAACATCCTGATTATCTAACCAAGGCGTTAAATCATCATTTGCTTCACCAAATAAGCACAAATGCAATTTGCCTTCTGCAGAAACACGTAGGCGGTTGCAGCTTACACAAAACGCCTTGCTGTAAGGCATGATCAAGCCAATTTGACCCGCATAGTGAGGGTGAAAAAACTCTTCAGCTGGGCCCGCATCCACCGCTTTGGGGGCTGCTCGCCAACCCGACTGTAAAAGCTGTTGTTTAAGTTGCAGACCTTTTACATGTTGGGCATTGAAATAAGCCTGATTATCACCGGTTTGCATCAGTTCAATGAAACGAAATGTGACAGGCTTATCTTTAATATAATCAAGAAATTGCTGTAATTGGTTGGCATTGTATTGCTTGAGTAAGACCGCGTTTAATTTAACTTTTTTAACACCCAGCTCTAAGGCTTTATCAACACACGCTAGCACTTCATGTAATGAGTCACTGCCGGTGATTTGCGAAAATGTATAAGGATTCAAGCTATCGGCGCTCAGATTTAGGTTTGTTAAACCACTGGCCACTAAACGAGGGAGTTTTTCAAGTAAGCGATAGCCATTAGTGGTCATTGCAACGGTATCAATACCTTGAGTTTCACTGCATGCTGCTACGATATCAGCAAGATCTTTGCGCAAAGTAGGCTCGCCGCCAGTTAGGCGTATTTTTTTAGTACCCGCCATCGCAAAGGCGTTTACCAAGGTGCTAATTTTATCAACACCGAGGGATTTCGGACGAGCATCACACACGTAGCCATCCGGTAAGCAGTAATTACATTTAAAATTACAGACTTCCGTTACTGACAAGCGTAAGTAATTATATTTTCTATCAAAATTATCTTGCAACATCACAGCCTTTCCAAGTCGGGAGGCAAACAAATTTCTTTATTTACCCGGTGGTCACCCACGGTACATTAACCATGCTAAAAACTAGTTTAGGTCGATGTACTTCAGCATCTTGGATACAGCTTAGAGAGTTTGCATATGTATCACCATACAAAAGAGTAGGCAGGCAAGCTACCCACAAATAAGTAAATATCAACTGTAAAGAAGCGATTAATTAACCTTATTCTTGGGCCTTTCTAATTATTGATATGTGTCTTCGCCTCCTTCAGGGTGAAAAGTAAGTTTAACGTGTGTGCCACCCTTTTCTCTTGGTTGTACGGTTAACTCACCACTTAACTGCTTAGCACGCTCTTGCATAATCGCCATCCCATAGTGATTAAGCTTTTCAGAACTTTGGTTAATCCCTACTCCATCATCAGACACTGATAACTCAATTTGACCGTCGGTTAATTGCTGCAGACTAATCCACACGTTTTGCGCATGCGAATGATGAACGGTGTTTTGGCTTGCTTCACGTGTGATCTGTAATAGGTGAATCTCCTCCATGGGTGATAAAGGCACTTGTTTTACTGCAAACTCTAAATGAAACGAAATAGTACTCTGCTCTGCTAGCTGCTCTATGGTTTTTTTAAGAGACGCTTCAAGCCCATCTTCTACCATTTTTAAACGAAACGTGGTCAGTAGCTCTCGCAGTTGTCGATAGGCTGACTCTAACCCCATTTTAAGTTCGTCAATAATCGGCTGCTGTAGTTCATATTGCTGCTTCTCTTGAGCTTTAGATAATCTGGTAACTTGTATTTTTAAATAAGAAAGTGCTTGTGCTAATGAATCATGTAACTCTCTAGCAATCACAGTACGCTCATGCAATAACGTTATTCGGCGGTCTTTATTTTGCTGGTCATCTAAGTTAAGCGATAATGCCACCTGATCGGTTACGGATTGGACAAGCTGAAGCTGCCAAGACTGTTCGTTAAAATCACTCCCGCCTCGAACGACAACAACACCATAATGCTCACTTCCATAAACTAATGGAAAGCGTGTAACCCTTGGTTCATCCACCGACACAAAAGCCGCACTCCCTTCACACCTTTCACAATTTTTCGCAGCACATAAACCGATTTGATCTTGGCTGGGTTTTATTTGCATATAAGGTCTATCACCGCTTGCGGTCATCAAACAAAGTTCAATGTCTGGTACACCTATTAGCTGTGCAAGCTCATCAAAGGTTTGTTGTAAATCATGCTTTTTTTCTCTTGTCTCCAAAAGAACGCGTGCTGTCTTAAATAAAAAGGCGAGTGTTTGATTATTAAGTTCTAACTTTTCAGTTTGCTGCTTTACGCGTAATTCAAGTTGTCCATACATCGATGCTATTGCCTCACACGTATGGTTTAAGGTCGCTCCCATTAAGGCAAGTTCATCATCCCCTTGTAAATCGACATGATGAGTGAAGTTACCTTTGCCGATAGCATAAGCTGCATGCGTCAGCTCAGCCAAAGGCTTTTCAACCCTCAAACTGATTAAATGCAACGTAAACATACCCACCAGTAACGTGATAAACAAGGCGCCGACTTGAATAGTGCGCAGTAATCTAATTTTGCTTTCAGCATCTATTTGTACTGCATAGACAAAATCATCTGCGCTCTCAGCCAAAGCTTTAACGTATAAATTAAACTGTGTTTTGTTTTCGATAGGTAAATTAACTAAGGCGGGTTTTAGAAATGTTTGCCACTGTTCAATGGTTTGCAACCACAATTTATTTAACTGTTCATCATTTTGCAGCTTTTGAAAAATGGGATCTCTGAGTTTTTCTTCAAATATCGCAATACGTTTATCAACTTCCTGCTTATTCCCCTCAAGACCAAACATACCCAACTGATACGATTCCATTCGTAAAGAGCCACTTAAATTAATTGCTTTTGCATCTAAGTCGGCTAATTCTGTAATCCAATACGATGCAAATAAGGTCGTAATAGCAAGACTAATAATCCCAACCAATGACCCTTTGATGTACACCATCACAGAGCCATTAAAGCGATTTTTTAGTTCATTTAGCCGAATACCCACAATGATTACCTGCCTTTTATCAATTACAAAACCATAACGCTTGTATGTTATCAACACCAGTATTTTCACCTAAACAGACGTCAAATTACACTACCTACTTGTGGGTATTCCCTTCTTTTTCATCAACTTAAACACCATTGAGATATTGATCCTCATCAAGTTACTGTAACGCTGAAACACTATATTTGATTTGCAATGTAGCTTTCTGCCGCTTCAAGGTGCCTAGTGATTGAGCGCTAAAGTTGAGCAGGATAGGAGAATAAGTAAATGAGCCATTTGTTGAATAAAATGCGCTTTTTCAAGACTAACAAGCAAAGCTTTGCGGGTGGTCACGGTGTAACAACTGATGAAAATCGCGATTGGGAAGACGGCTATCGTCGTCGCTGGCAGCATGACAAAATTGTACGCTCTACACATGGTGTAAACTGTACAGGTTCATGCAGTTGGAAAATTTATGTAAAAGACGGACTCGTTACCTGGGAAACTCAACAAACAGACTACCCTCGAACTCGTCCTGATTTACCAAATCATGAACCTCGTGGCTGTCCTCGCGGTGCCAGCTATTCCTGGTATATATACAGTGCTAATCGATTAAAATACCCTAAGGTTCGTCAGGCGTTATTGAAACTATGGCGCGAAGCTAAGCAAGTCCATAGTGATCCTGTTAAAGCATGGGAATCAATCGTCACCGACCCTGCTAAAACAAAGAGCTATAAATCAAAACGCGGGTTAGGGGGCTTGATCCGCGCTAAATGGGATGAAGTAAACGAGATCATCGCAGCGTCTAATGTTTACACCGCAAAAACCTACGGTCCAGACCGTATCATGGGATTCTCACCTATTCCGGCAATGAGTATGGTTAGTTACGCGGCAGGTTCGCGTTATTTATCATTGATTGGTGGTAACTGCTTAAGCTTCTATGACTGGTATTGTGATTTACCACCAGCATCGCCACAAATCTGGGGTGAACAAACAGACGTTCCAGAATCAGCTGATTGGTATAACTCAAATTATATTATTGCTTGGGGCTCCAATGTTCCACAAACACGTACTCCTGACGCTCACTTTTTCACAGAAGTACGCTACAAAGGCACCAAAACGGTTGTTATTACTTCTGACTACTCTGAGTGCTCTAAATTATCAGATATATGGTTGTCGCCAAAACAAGGGACCGATGCGGCTCTGGCAATGGCGTTTGGACATGTCATTCTAAAAGAATTCCATATTGATAAACCAAGTAGTTATTTTACCGACTACGTTCGCCGCTACACCGATATGCCTATGCTTGTCGTGTTGGATAAAACCGACAAAGGCTACACACAAGGGGCATTCTTACGTGCTGCTGACTTGGCTGATAACTTAGGCCAAGACAACAACCCGAAATGGAAGACCATTGGTCTTGATGAAACCAGCAATGAACTTGTTTCACCGACCGGTGCAATTGGTTATCGCTGGGGTGAAAAAGGCAAATGGAATATTGAACAGCGTGATGGTAAAAATGGCTGCGATATTAAGTTAGCGCTCAGCTTAAAAGATCACTCAGATAAAGTTGAATCAGTCTTATTCCCTTACTTCGGTAGCCAAGCCCATGAACTGGGATACTTCCAACATACTGAACATGACGATATTCAAGTTCGTAAAGTCCCTGTTAAAACAATTACCCTCAAAGATGGTAGCGAAGCACTGGTTGCCACCGTATTTGATTTAATGGTTGCGCATTACGGTGTAGATAATGGCTTGAACGACCCTGCAGTTGCAACATCGCTTTATGACAATGTGCCTTATACCCCAGCATGGCAAGAACAAATCACAGGTGTAAAAGCTGATCATGTCATTCAAGTGGCTCGTGAGTTTGCTGATAACGCAGACAAAACCCGTGGCCGTAGTATGGTCATTGTCGGTGCAGGGCTTAACCACTGGTACAACATGGATATGAACTACCGTGGTTTAATCAACATGTTGATGATGTGTGGCTGTGTAGGTCAATCTGGTGGTGGCTGGGCTCACTATGTTGGACAAGAAAAGTTACGTCCACAATGTGGTTGGTTACCGCTTGCATTTGGTTTAGATTGGCAACGCCCACCCCGCCAAATGAACGGTACGTCTTTCTTTTATAACCATTCTGATCAATGGCGCTACGAAAAACTTGAAATGACCGAAGTACTGTCTCCTTTAGCAAATAAAGAGAATTGGACTGGCTCAATCATTGATTACAATACACGTGCAGAACGCATGGGCTGGTTACCTTCTGCCCCTCAACTTGGCATGAACCCACTGCAACTGTGTAAAGATGCAGAAAAAGCAGGATTGTCAGCGAAAGATTATGCGGTGCAACAACTTAAATCTGGCGATTTAGACTTTGCCTGTGAAGACCCTGATAACCCTAAAAACTTCCCACGTAACATGTTTATTTGGCGCTCTAATTTACTGGGTTCATCAGGTAAAGGCCATGAATATATGCTACGCCATTTCCTTGGTACCAAACATGGCTTGCAAGGTAAAGATCTTGGCGAAAGCGGAGATAAAAAACCTGAAGACGTTGTCTGGCATGATGATGCACCAGAGGGCAAAGTTGATTTATGGGTCACCTTGGATTTTCGTATGTCAACGACCTGTTTGTATTCCGATATCGTGTTACCAACCGCAACTTGGTATGAAAAAGATGATATGAACACATCCGACATGCACCCATTCATTCATCCACTTTCAAAAGCGGTTGATCCAGTGTGGGAATCACGTTCGGATTGGGATATTTTTAAAGGTATTGCGAAAAAATTCTCAGCGTTATGCGAAGGTCACTTGGGTGTTGAAAAAGACTTAGTGACATTGCCACTCATGCACGACACGCCAAACGAATTAGCTCAACCCGATGGCATAAACATGTGGTGGAAGAATGAATGCGACCTGATCCCAGGTGTCACCGCACCCAATATGATTGAAGTTGAGCGTGACTATCCAAATACCTACAACCGCTTTACCTCACTTGGACCGTTGCTCGAAAAACTCGGTAATGGTGGTAAAGGCATTAATTGGAACACTGACCAAGAAGTAAAGTTTTTAGGTGAGTTGAATTACACACACACCGGCGAAGGCCCACACAAAGGTCGTCCAAAAATAGACACCGCAATTGATGCCGCTGAAGTCATTTTGAGCCTTGCCCCTGAAACCAATGGGCATGTTGCTGTTAAAGCATGGCAAGCACTGGGAGAGTTCACGGGTCGCGATCACACGCATTTAGCAACCCCTAAAGAAGAGGAAAAAATTCGCTTTAGAGATATTCAAGCACAGCCACGTAAGATCATTAGTTCGCCAACATGGTCAGGTCTTGAAGATGAGCATGTGTCATATAACGCAGGCTATACCAATGTGCATGAACTGATCCCTTGGCGTACCGTTACCGGCCGTCAACAATTTTACCAAGATCACCAGTGGATGCGTGACTTCGGTGAAACTATGGTGTCGTACAAACCGCCTGTAAACTTAAAAACGACTCAACCATTATTGGATAAAAAACCGAATGGTAATAAAGAGTTAGTTTTAAACTGGATTACGCCACACCAAAAATGGGGCATTCACTCAACCTATTCAGACAACCTACTTATGCTGACATTAAGTCGTGGTGGTCCAATTGTTTGGATCAGTGAAACGGATGCAAAAGAGGCTGATATCAAAGATAACGATTGGATCGAAATCTTCAATGTTAATGGTGCCATTGCCGCACGTGCCGTCGTATCACAGCGTGTACCACAAGGTATGAGCATGATGTACCACGCACAGGAGCGCATTGTAAACACACCAGGCTCTGAGGTATCAGGAACCCGAGGCGGTATTCATAACTCAGTTACCCGCGCCATCATGAAACCAACCCATATGATTGGGGGTTATGCACAGCAGTCATACGGCTTTAACTACTACGGTACTGTGGGCTGTAATCGTGATGAGTTTGTAATTGTCCGAAAAATGGACAAGGTTGATTGGCTAGATAATGAGTAACCGAGGATAAAATTATGAAAGTACGTGCACAAATTGGCATGGTCCTAAATTTAGATAAATGCATCGGTTGCCATACCTGTTCAATCACTTGTAAGAATGTATGGACTAGCCGAGAAGGAGTTGAATACGCTTGGTTTAATAACGTAGAGACTAAACCAGGTATTGGTTATCCAAAAGAGTGGGAAAATCAAAGCAAATGGAATGGTGGCTGGAAACGCAATAGCAAAGGCGTATTAGAGCCCAAACAGGGTAATAAGCGTCGTTTATTAGCCAATATTTTTGCTAATCCAGATTTGCCCGAAATTGATGATTACTACGAACCGTTTGATTTTGATTATCAACACCTGCATAACGCACCTGATAGCAAGCACCAACCGGTTGCTCGTCCTCGCTCGTTAATTACGGGTCAGCGTATGGAGAAAATCAATTGGGGACCTAACTGGGAAGAAATTCTCGGTACTGAGTTCTCAGAGCGTAAAAAAGATAAAAACTTTGATGACGTAGTACAAAAAGACATTTATGGGCAGTTTGAAAAAACCTTCATGATGTATTTGCCACGACTGTGTGAGCACTGCATCAATCCTGCCTGTGTTGCTAGCTGCCCTTCTGGTGCAATTTATAAACGCGAAGAAGATGGCATTGTGTTAATTGACCAAGACAAATGCCGTGGCTGGCGGATGTGTGTATCAGGTTGTCCGTATAAGAAAATTTACTACAACTGGAAATCGGGTAAATCAGAAAAATGTATTTTCTGTTTTCCTCGAATCGAAGCGGGTCAACCGACAGTGTGTGCTGAAACCTGTGTAGGTCGAATTCGTTACTTAGGCGTCCTACTCTACGATGCAGACCGCATAGAAGAAGTTGCCAGTGTAGCGAATGAGCAAGACCTATACCCTGCACAGCTCAGTATGTTCTTAGATCCGAACGATCCAGAGGTCATTGAAGCAGCACGCAAAGAAGGGATCCCTGAAAATTGGTTAGAGTCAGCACGTCAATCTCCTGTCTATAAAATGGCAATGGACTGGAAAGTAGCGCTGCCTCTGCACCCTGAATACAGAACCTTGCCAATGGTTTGGTATATCCCACCATTGTCACCGATTCAATCAGCAACAGAGGCCGGCCATGTTGGTATGAATGGCGTTATTCCTGACTTGAAATCATTACGTATCCCGATGCGCTACCTCGCCAACTTGCTAACTGCAGGTGATGAGAAACCGGTTGTTCGAGCACTTGAACGTATGATTGCAATGCGCGCTTTCAAACGCTCACAACAAGTCGATGGTGTTGAAGATCTCGGCGTACTTCAGCAAGTTGGACTAAGCGCTGACCAAGTTGAGCAAATGTATCGTTATATGGCGATTGCCAATTACGAAGACCGCTTTGTGATACCAACCAGTCATAAGTCATATGCTGAGAATGCCTATGATATGAAAAATGGCTGTGGTTTTAGCTTTGGTAATGGCTGTAGCGATGGTAACAATGGGGTGAACTTATTTGGCGCGAAAAAAGCAACTGTGAAACAGATCATCCCTGTTGAGATCAAGGAGTAAGTTATGCAAGTTTTAAGTGTATTTTCTCATTTACTTGATTATCCAACTCCTGAGCTTATACAAGCGAAAGATGAGCTAATCAGTACCCTTAAACAAAGTTCACTAACAGAACAAAATCAACGTGCTGTCTGTGCTTTTATCACTTCACAATGTGAAAAAGACATACTCGACTGGCAAGCCGAGTATGACGGATTATTTGAACGTGGACGCGCGCTTGGTCTGTGGCTTTTTGAACATGTTCACGGCGAAAGCCGTGACCGTGGTCAAGCCATGGTCGACTTAGTAGAGCAATACAAACAGGCTGGTTTAGAGTTAAGTCAAAATGAACTACCTGACTACATCCCCCTGTTTTTAGAATTCTTAGCAACCCAAGGCGAAGCAAATGCTCAGTCTTGGCTGGTCGAAGTAGACCATATTTTTGGCCTGCTACTATGCCGTCTTGAAAAACGAGAAAGTGACTACTCATTACTCTTTTCAAGCCTGTTAGAGCTTGCCCAGAGTGATTTAGATCTCGATGCATTACGCAAGCAAATCAACGGTGAAAAACGCGATGATACGAAACAAGCCATTGATAAAGAGTGGGAAGAAGAAGCCATAACTTTTGGTGCACAAGATGCAACCAACTGCCCAAGCTCAGTCAATCGCCCTGACGAATCTCAGCGCAAAGATCAATATGTTCCAGTTAGCTGGACTGACTTTAATCAAGAAGCCAGTTAAGGAGTTCATCATGAGTTATTTAAACACCTTTTTCTTTGGGATTTATCCCTACATCGCCTTAGCCGTGTTTGTTATTGGCTCGGTAATACGTTACGACCGAGAACAGTACACATGGAAAACAGGCTCAAGCCAACTACTTGAAAGTAAAAAGCTCAAACAAGGCAGCCGCGCATTCCATATTGGTATCATTATGGTATTGCTTGGTCACTTTGTTGGCTTACTGACACCTGCAGAAATCTGGCATGTGTTTGGTATTGAAGCAGGTCACAAGCAACTCATTGCCATGACACTCGGCGGTGTGTTTGGTTTGATTTGTTTTTACGGCCTAACCATTTTAATCAAACGCCGTCTATTTGAACCGCGTATTAGAGCCACAAGCAGCAATATGGATATTGCAATTTTACTGCTGTTATACGTGCAATTAATTTTAGGTTTATTATCAATTTTTGTCTCAGCAAACCATTTAGACGGTACAGAAATGCTGCTACTAATGAGCTGGGCACAAAACATTGTGACCTTTGATTTAACCGAAGCCACTGCAGCAATTACACAAGTTCATTGGATTTATAAACTGCATGTTGCACTCGGCATGACATTATTTGTGGTATTCCCATTTAGTCGCTTAGTTCATATTGCCAGCGTACCAGTACAATACTTAAGCCGTAACTACCAAGTGGTTCGTAGCAAATCTTAACCAGATCATGCCCTGTTTCGACAGGGCATCCCCCGCGAGGTCGATATGATTAACGTTAATCAACATACTATTAGCGAAACACAAATTCTTAATGAAATGCAGTATCACCCAGCCGACGATCATCGCGCTGCAATGGTAGAAGCAGCACAGAGTTTGATCATTGGCGAATTGTTACAACAACGCGCACAAGCGCTAAATATCAATCTAGATACGCACGCTTCAGACACCGACGAGCAACGCCAAAATAAATTGCTCGAAAAACTCATCGTAGCAGAAGTGCAATTACCCCGTGCTAGTGCGACTGAGTGCGAACATTATTATCAACAAAATAAAACAAAATTCACCACTCCCCCACTGATTGCAGCAAAACATATTTTACTTGCAGCACCAAGTAGTGATGAAAAGGCGCGCAGCAATGCGCTTAATCAAGCTGAAAGCCTACTAAGTGCACTTTCTGAAGGCGCTTCTTTTAGTGAGCTTGCACAGCAAAATTCAAAATGTGATTCAGCTCAATTAGGTGGCCAACTTGGTCAAATAACAAAAGGGCAGACCGTCAGTGAGTTTGAACGCCAAGTATTCAGTGCTGAGGTTGGCTTAATTGCTCACCCTATTGAAACCCGCTTTGGTTATCACCTTGTTTATGTTGACCATAAAGAGCCTGGGCTACAGCTGCCTTTTGAAGCCGTGAAGTCACGTATTGAGGACTACCTGAATAAGAAAGTAGAGCGCAAAGCCATAGCGCAATATATCCAACTATTAATTGCTGACGCCGATATTGAAGGCTTCGACTTTAATGTCAGCAGCAGTCCGCTTGTACAATAAAATAAAGGAGAAACATATGAGTTGTTGCGGAGCCTGTGGTGGGCAAGACACGACTAAACCAACGGAACAAACCAACACCCCGAGTGAGCAAGCTACATCTGATACCACAAAGCACAAAGGTGAGGAGCAGGCAGTCCCTGAAAATGAAGACGAGTAATTCCTGAAACTTGAGCACTTTTAACGAAATAAAGTACAATAGATAAATTAAAGGCTTGGATTAGCGATAGTCCGAGCCTATTTATTTTCA
The DNA here is from genome assembly GCF_032716425.1 of Pseudoalteromonas sp. N1230-9. NCBI lineage: Bacteria > Pseudomonadati > Pseudomonadota > Gammaproteobacteria > Alteromonadales > Pseudoalteromonadaceae > Pseudoalteromonas > Pseudoalteromonas sp. N1230-9. The sequence goes on along the minus strand of NZ_CP090419.1, from coordinate 542,676 downwards.
ATAGAGACAGATCATGGCGCAAACTCGCGGAAATTTATTTATCTTATCGGCCCCTTCAGGTGCAGGTAAATCAAGCTTAATTAGTGCATTACTAAACAAACACAGCGATATGAAGGTATCGGTTTCACACACAACGCGTTCACCTCGCCCTGGCGAAGAAAACGGTGTGCATTATCATTTTGTGTCGGTTGAGGAGTTTAAAGCACTGATTGACAAGAATGATTTCTTTGAATGGGCGCAAGTTTTCGATAATTATTACGGCACCTCTAAAAAAGCGATTGAAACTCAGCTCGACGCTGGCATTGATGTATTTTTAGATATCGATTGGCAAGGTGCTCAGCAAATCCGCAAATTAGTGGATGATGTTGAAACCATCTTCATTCTTCCGCCGTCTAAAGAAGAGCTTGAATCACGTTTAAATAACCGTGGTCAAGACTCTGCTGAGGTAATCGCTGGCAGAATGGCAAAGGCACAATCTGAAACATCCCACTATAATGAATATGATTATGTGGTTGTGAATGATGACTTTGATACTGCGCTTGCTGAAATCGAAACAATTGTAATGGCAAAACGTTTGTCACTCAAAAGCCAAACTATTCGCCATCAAGAATTATTGAACGCCTTACTTAAATAATACAATTTTAGGTAATAAAGATAAAAATTAACCACAAGCTATTGGCGAATGTAACTTGGTACAGTAAACTACGCCTTTGCTTAAAAATTTATTTGGAGTGCTAAGATGGCTCGCGTAACTGTTGAAGATGCAGTAGATGCAATTGGTAATCGTTTTGACTTAATTTTAGTTGCGGCTCGTCGTGCCCGCCAAATCGCAGTAGGTGGTAAAGATCCACTTGTTGATGCTGAAAATGACAAACCGACAGTCATTGCTTTACGTGAAATTGAAAAAGGGTTAGTTGACAGCTCTTCAATGGACTTAATTGACCGTGAAGAACAACAACACCAAGAAGCCGCTGAAATGGCTGCTGTTGCTGCTATCGTTGGTGGTAACCAATAATCAAGCTCCCCGCTTTGATTTCGCTATACGGCTAGTATTTCTGCACTAGCCGTTGGCAAGCCCTTCTTTTCATCGTATATTCTATTCATACCGTTACCGATTTACTTCATTAGCGCATTGGAGTGTGACTTTGTATCTTTTTGAAGGTCTGAAAAAGAAAATTTCCGAATATTTGTCGCCTGCTGATATAGAGCTGGTACAAAAAGCCTACGTGGTAGCTCGTGAAGCCCACGAAGGGCAAACTCGCTCAAGCGGCGAGCCCTACATTACCCACCCCGTCGAAGTGACACAAATTCTTGCTGGTATGCATTTAGATCACGAAACACTCATGGCAGCCCTGATGCATGATGTGATTGAAGATACCGATTTTAGTCAACAAGATTTAGCCGAAATATTTGGTGATACTGTCGCCGAACTAGTAGAAGGGGTAAGTAAGCTCGATAAGCTCAGCTTTAAAGATAAAAAAGAATTCCAAGCTGAAAATTATCGCAAAATGATTATGGCCATGACTCAAGATATTCGTGTTATCTTGATCAAGCTTGCTGACCGAACACATAATATGCGCACTTTAGGCGCACTTCGTCCCGACAAACGCCGTCGTATTGCCCGCGAAACACTCGAAATTTATGCGCCAATCGCTAACCGTTTAGGTATTCATGATATTAAAAATGAACTGGAAGATTTAGGCTTTCAGGCACTCTACCCAATGCGTCATCGTGCTTTAAAATCTGAAGTGGTAAAAGCTCGCGGTAATCGAAAAGAAGTCATCAGTAACATTAAAAGTGAAATTGAAGCACGCTTAGAAGAAGCAGGTATCGACGCCACTATTTCAGGTCGCGAAAAACACCTCTACAGCATTTACAAAAAGATGCTTAATAAAGAGCTGTCGTTTAATGAAGTGATGGATATTTATGCGTTTCGCATTAACGTAGATAGCATGGATACCTGTTATCGCGTGTTAGGTGTTGCTCATAACCTTTACAAGCCAATCGAAACCCGCTTTAAAGATTACATTGCGGTGCCAAAAACCAATGGTTATCAATCACTTCATACTTCATTAGTTGGCCCACATGGTATTCCTGTTGAGATTCAAATTCGTACCCACGACATGGATCATATGGCCGACAAAGGGGTTGCCGCTCATTGGATGTATAAAAAAGCCGGTGATAGCGCAGGCCATACCGCACAGCAACGTGCACGCCAATGGATGCAAAGCTTACTGGAGCTTCAGCAAAGTGCAGGCTCGTCTTTTGAGTTTGTTGAAAACGTTAAAACAGAGCTATTCCCTGAAGAAATTTATGTATTTACCCCTGATGGCCGAATTGTAGAGCTGCCTATGGGCGCAACGGCTGTTGACTTTGCCTATGCGGTTCATACTGATGTTGGTAATACTTGTGTTGGAGCTCGCGTAAACCGTAAGCCTCACCCACTGAGCAAAGCGCTTGATACGGGTCAAACCGTGGAAGTGATAACCAGCTCAGGCGCACATCCTAATGCGACATGGCTAAACTTTGTCGTCACTGGAAAAGCGCGCCTTGGTATTCGTAATTACCTGAAGAGCCAGCAACACGAAGAAGCAATGTTACTTGGCCGTCGATTACTGGATTCAGCCCTTGGCGAACATAAACTGGATGATATTCCAGACGAGAACATTCAACGCGTCCTAACAGAGCATGAGCTAAATACTGTTCTAGAGTTACTTGTTGAAATTGGTTCTGGCAATCTAATGAGTGTACTTATCGCAAAACGTCTAGTACAAGAAGAAACCGACGACTTAAACGATATCGCTAAGAAAGCCAAAGCAACCATCATCGGTACCGAAGGCATGTTAGTTAACTACTCTAAATGCTGTCGCCCTGTACCAGGAGATGCTATCACTGCTCATATCAGTCAAGGTAAGGGCCTTACCGTTCACCGCCAAGAATGTAAAAACATTCGCGGTTGGGAGAAAGAACGCTCTAAATACTTGGTTGTGAAATGGGATGACAACCCAGAAAAAGAATACATTGCAGCCCTTCGGATTGAGATAATTAATCATCAGGGTGCACTCGCTAAACTTACCAATGTTGTGGCTTCAACCCAAGCAAACATTGTCGAGATAGCAACCGACGAAAAAGAAAGTAATTTATACATGATAGACTTAGGCATTACAGTGAAAAATCGTGTTCACGTTGCCAATATCATGCGTCGCATTCGTGTGATGCCTGATGTACAGCGAGTCTATCGTAAAAAGTAACAAGGATAATCATGAACAAATCTTTTATTTCTACTGATAATGCACCTGCTGCAATTGGCACTTACAGCCAAGCTGTTAAAGTAGGCACGGCCGTTTATTTATCAGGCCAAATTCCACTTGTACCAGAAACAATGGAAGTGATTTCAGAAGACTTTACTGAGCAAACTCATCAAGTATTTAAAAATTTAACGGCTGTATGTCAAGCTGCCGGCGGCCAAATTCAAGACATGGTTAAGGTTAATATCTTCTTAACTGACCTATCTAATTTCGCGATTGTTAACGACGTGATGAGCCAATACTTCAAACAACCTTACCCAGCACGTGCAGCAATTGGTGTTCGTGCATTACCAAAAGGTGTACAAGTCGAGATTGATGGCATTATGGAGCTACCTTCTACAAACTAATCGCCACTTTTGATCTGTCGTGCCAGCTATTTTTATAGCTGGCACTTTATTATAAAAATCCCCATATCTCTCAGCCGAAACTCTTGACTCAAAAGCAATTCTCTAGCAATCTGTGTTAATAACTCTAGTTTTAATCAGAAATATATACCTTTAGCTATCGTAGTATAAAAGGATCTCCACGTGTTTAAGCTGGCTCATAACGGAAACATCTTATTGGATGTTCATGAACACTCACCACCTAGTGCTGCCTTTATCATTGAGGCACTAGAGAAGTCATCTTTCTGTGAATGCAGAGTGGATCATGATGCCATCAACAACTTTTTCAAAACCGATATGAAAGAGCGTACGCTTGTTGTTGCTTCAAAGCATGATGCAAGCCTCGAAATAACACTCAGTGATGACAAAATGCTGGCTACAGGCGAGTTAACCCTTGCCGAAGGTGGCACAATCATGAGCCTAGAAAACGCCAAAAAAGAGCTAATCAAAGCAGGTGTCGCACGTGGTTATAAACAAGCCTACTTAGAAAAGCTATTGCAACAACAACTTGAGCTTCCTGCGGGAGAAAAGGTAAAAGGTGTCGTAGCAAAAGGCCGTTTACCTGTTGATGGGCAGCCATCTAAGCTAGTACCACAAGTTGAAACATTAAAAGACCGATTGAAAAAGCCAACACTGCGCGAAGATGGCACCGTTGATATGCGCGACTTTGGTAAATTAGCCAGTGTTGAACCGGGTGTATTATTGGTAAAACAAATTCCCGCGACCCCTGGTAAAGAGGGATTTACCGTCACTGGCGATGTGCTACCCGCAAAAGCAGGTGAAAGCAGCGCACTTGTTGCAGGCGAAGGCACAGAGATTTCAAAAAATAACCCACTAGAATTAGTTTCGGCAATTTCAGGCGTGCCAGTGGATATTGCTAATGGCATGCGTGTCGATGATATTTTCACTATTGCTGACGTAAACGTTAAAAGTGGTCATGTTGATTTTGAAGGAAGTGTTATTGTCACTCACAATGTCGAACCTGGCATGCGTATAAATGCCAAAGGTGATATTACAGTGATGGGAACAGTTGAATCTGGTCATCTATCAGCTATTGGCGATATAACCATTAAGCAAGGTGTGATTGGTCATCAGCTCGATGATAAAACGCTATCATGTAATATTATTAGCCAAGGTGATATTCACCTATCACACGGCCAATATAGTTACTTAGAAGCCAATAATATTATTATAGAGCGCCAATCGAGCCACTGTATCATGAAAGCCAAAAAGCTGTTGCAAGTTGGCCAAGAAGATAACCCGCAAGGTAAGTTATTTGGCGGAGAAATCCTCGATGCGCAAATAATTCTTGCTGGTGAAATTGGCAACGAATCAGGGGCTAAAATGGTTGTAAACCTTGCCGCATCAGGCGCCGATGTGACAGCAGAAACCGACCAATGTTTAAAAGACCTCGCACAAACAGACTCTCAGCTTGATACATTGCAAGAAGCCATTGAAAAAGCAGATCAAGTCAAAGATGCTGAAAAGAAAAAGCTTTTACTCGCAAAAATAGGCGCGACACAAAACCATTATTGTCAACAAGCCGAACAATTAGAGAAAAAGCTATCAAGCTTAGAACACCATCTGCATGACTTACTCGAAGATGCCGAATTGGTCGTGAATAAAGCGCTTCACTCAGGAGTCGAAATTCATATTTTTGACAAAGTATTACGAACTAATCGCCAATACCCGCCTTGTAAAGTGAAGCTGGAAGAAAATAAAATCGAAGTTGAGTTCAAAACAAGTTAAAAAGAGGTTTAAAGCCTCTTTTTAACTAAAAGCGTTAACTTAAAGAATACCGTCAACCTGCTGCTTCAATTGCTCTGGCCATACACCCACTTGCACCTGACCAATATGCTGTTTTTGTAACAACAACATCGCTAAACGTGATTGACCAATCCCACCACCAATTGTTTGTGGAAATTTTTTCGCTAACAATGCTTTATGCCAATCAAACTCAAGGCGTGCTTGGTCACCTGTAATTGCCAACTGTGTGGCAAGTGCATCAGGGCTTACACGAATACCCATTGATGATATTTCAAATGCATCTTCAAGCACTGGGTTCCAAACTAGAATGTCGCCATTTAAACCGGCAAATTTACTACAGGTTTTAGTAGACCAGTCGTCATAATCAGGGGCACGCACATCATGAATTTTCCCATCGGCAAGTGCGCCACCGATACCAATTAGAAAGACTGCACCATATTCTTGAGCGACGGCCTTTTCACGCTGTTTTGCGGTGAAATCGGGATACATTTGTCGTAATTGTTCACTGTGCACAAAAGTAATTTGCTCTGGTAAGAACGGCGTTAAACCAAACTCACTGGCAACAAAGCGCTCTGTTGATTTTATTGCTTGATAAATCGATGTGACGGTTTCTTTGAGCTTATCTAAAGTGCGCTCAGTGCTCTCACAGATAACTTTCTCCCAATCCCACTGATCTACATACACTGAATGAATTGGGCTTAATGATTCTTCATCAGGACGAAGTGCTTTCATATGCGTATAAAGGCCTTCACCTACAGAGAAGCCATGATCTGCAAGTGTTTTTCTTTTCCACTTCGCAAGTGAGTGCACCACTTCAAATTGACTGCTAGGAATCGTTTTCACCGCTACCGACACAGCATTTTCAGTACCGCTTAAGTTATCTTGTATACCATCACCGACTTTAGCCAAAATTGGCGCTTGCACTTCAACAAGCCCTAATTGTTGTTCTAGTTGGCTTGAAAAGAACTGTTTTACTTTGCTTATTTGCTGCTGTTGCTTTAGGTAGTGTGAACTCATAATAATTGGCCTCATTCCCAGTTATTGTTACTTGCTTAATAGAGAACTGAAATCTCTTCGTTAAAACAATCCTCAACTAAATAAAGGTTATTTTCAATAACCGTTAATAAAAAGAACTTAACATTGAAATTTTCATAAAAATAATGCTATAAAATTTATTGATTCAACAATTAACACTAAGAAATACGATGGAAAATTATCAAATCGACAATCTCGATAAAAACATCCTTAATGCCTTAATGGAAAATGCGCGCACAGCGTATGCAGAATTAGCTAAACGCTTTGCTGTAAGTGCTGGCACGATTCATGTCAGAGTCGAAAAGATGAAACAAGCTGGCATCATTACGGGCACTCAGGTAAGCATTAATGCAAAGCAACTCGGTTACGATGTATGCTGTTTTATAGGTATTAACTTGAATAATGCCCGCGATTACCCGCAAACTTTATTACATTTAAAAGAGTTAGAAGAAGTGGTTGAAGCCTACTACACCACAGGCAACTACAGTATATTTATCAAAGTGATGGCACGCTCTATTGATCATCTACAAGATGTGTTAATTAATAAGATTCAAGCAATCGAGGCTATTCAATCCACCGAGACACTGATCTCCTTACAAAATCCAATTAGTAGAGCGGTAGTGCCTTAGCACTATACTGCGTATAATCAGCACCAATTAGAATCTGCCAACGAGCACATAACTATGGATACAACTCGCTTTGAGCGTGTGAAGCGCGTGTTAGATCGCCGTCAAACAGACCTAACCGTTTGCTTAGAAGAAGTACACAAGCATCATAATTTGTCGGCCATTGCCCGCACAGCAGACGCCACTGGCTGTCATCACGTACATGCTGTGTGGCCTGATAATCAAAAGTGGCTCACCAATAATACCTCTGGTGGGAGTAAGAATTGGCTCGAAACTCACTTACACCGCAATATTGATGATGCTGTTGCTATGATGAGAGCCCACAACCCCGATGTGCAAATTTTGGCAACCAATTTAACTGATGATGCCGTTGATTTTCGTGAAATAGATTACACCAAACCAACCGCTGTGATTGTTGGGCAAGAACGTGATGGCATTTCACCTCGTGCGCTTGAACATGCAGATAAGAACATCATCATCCCTATGCAAGGTATGGTGCAATCGCTGAATGTTTCTGTCGCAGCGGCACTTATTTTGTTTGAAGCACAACGCCAACGCGAAGAAGCTGGCTTGTATAACCGTAATATGCTCGATGAAAAAGTGAAGCACCGTATTTTGTTTGAAGGTTGCCATCCCATTATTGCTGAGCAATGCCGCGAAAAAGCGCTTCCCTACCCTGCCCTTGATGAAAATGGCGAAATCGTTGCTGATGACATCTTTTGGCACACGTTAAAGCACACGCAAACGCTTGAAGCCACTGACGAGTGCAAGTAAACTGAAAAAAGTCTACTAATTAATAATTTGAGTCACCTTTGAGTCACCCTAGCTTAGCACACTATCCCATTACTGAATTAAAAGGCGTTGGCCCTAAAATGGCCGAGCGTCTTGCTAAGCTGGGAATAAACACAGTGCAAGATATGCTGTTTCATTTGCCTCATCGCTACGAAGACCGCACTCGTATACATGCCATATGTGACTTACAACCTCACAGTCATGTCAGCATTGAAGCCACTGTCGAAACAAGCCAAATCACATTTGGCAAGCGCCGTATGTTGGTATGCCAAGTGAATGATGGCACGGGTCGCTTAACGCTGCGTTTTTTTAACTTTAATGCGGCACAAAAAAATGCACTGAGTACAGGTAAAATCATACGCTGCTTTGGCGAAATACGCCGTGGGCGGGTTGGCTTTGAAATGACTCACCCTGAATATAGTTTGTCAGATACTCCGTCAGAGCAACCAACAAACACAACCCTAACACCGGTTTATCCTGTCACAGAAGGGCTGAAGCAGCTATCTATTCGTGCTTTAAGTGATCAGGCGCTCAACTTACTTGCAAAATACCCTGTAGAAGAATTATTGCCAGAACGATTTCAACCAACTGGCATGCGTTTAAGTGATGCACTTTTAACTCTGCACCGCCCACAAAATGATGTTGATTTAACGGCACTGGAGCAAGGCTTTCACCCTGCACAGCAACGGCTTGTATTTGAAGAGTTACTGGCACAAAACATCAGCTTATTAAAACTTCGTCAAAAAGGTCAAAGTGTCAAAGCGGTCGCTTTAACACCGCATAATCAACTTGAACAACAGTTTTTAACACAACTCCCTTTTAGCCCAACTAATGCGCAGAGTCGGGTGGTTGCAGAAATCAAAGGAGACTTACAACATCCCTTCCCAATGATGAGGTTAGTACAAGGAGATGTTGGTTCAGGTAAAACGTTAGTCGCAGCATTGAGCGCTTTAACAGCGATTAGTGAAGGTTACCAAGTGGCACTTATGGCACCTACCGAAATTTTGTCAGAACAACATGGCATCAATTTTAGCCAATGGTTTAAAGAACTCGGTATTGAAGTCGCATGGCTTGGAGGTAAAAGCAAAGGTAAAGAGCGCACCGTCACACTCGAAAAAATAGCCTCTGGCGAAGCACAAATGATTGTGGGTACGCACGCGCTATTTCAAGATCAGGTTGAGTTTAATAACCTTGTTTTAATTATTATTGATGAGCAACACCGCTTTGGTGTGCATCAGCGCTTATCGCTGCGTGAAAAAGGGCGTTTTGGTGATTGCTACCCACATCAACTCGTTATGACCGCAACACCTATTCCCCGCACTTTAGCGATGACAGCTTATGCAGACTTAGAAACTTCTATCATAGACGAACTTCCCCCTGGCCGAACGCCTATTACGACAGTCGCAATCCCCGATACTCGCCGTGATGAAATTATTCAACGGGTCAAAACAGCCTGCCAAGAGCAGGGCCGTCAAGTATATTGGGTTTGCACCTTAATCGATGAATCGGAAGTACTGCAATGCCAAGCAGCTGAAGATAGCGCCGAACAATTAAAAAATGCACTTCCTGAATTGCAGGTGGGCTTAGTACATGGCCGTATGAAAGCCGCTGAAAAACAAGCCATTATGAGCGAGTTTAAGGCGGGAAATATTCACGTATTAGTTGCAACAACAGTAATTGAAGTGGGGGTTGATGTGCCCAATGCGAGCCTGATTATAATTGAAAATCCAGAACGATTAGGGCTTGCTCAGTTACACCAATTACGTGGCCGTGTTGGTCGTGGTGCAACTGCATCACACTGTGTATTACTTTATCATGCTCCGCTCTCTGCAACTGCTCAAAAACGTTTAGGAGTGCTACGAGAAAGCAATGACGGCTTTGTTATCGCCGAAAGAGACCTCGAAATTCGCGGTCCAGGTGAAGTACTTGGAACAAAACAAACAGGCTTAGCTGATTTTAAAATCGCTGACTTGAGCCGTGATAAACAAACCTTAACACAAGTACGCCCAATCGCATTTAAAATGCTTGAGCAATTCCCCACACAAAGTGAAAAGCTTATTCAACGTTGGCTTGCTGGCAAGTCCGACTACGCCTTAGCGTAAGACAGATCATACAAAAAAGCCCAGCAGATGCTGGGCTAACAAGTAAGGGAGTTATTCCTTTAGAGGATTAAAACTTGTACTCAATACCAACACCTAAGTAGTCTTGATCAACTTGGTTGTCAGTATCAAATGTTGAGTAGAAACCAAATACCTTGGTGTTTTTGCTTAGCTTGTGATCAACACCTGCTGAAATAGCTGTTTTCTTGTCGCCTTCATCAAAGTCAATTACTTGATATTGAACTTTAAATGTATTGCTATTCATTTGATAAGCCGCATTCACTAAATAGCCGTCAGCCTCTGCACTGCCATCTACTTTTTCTTGTGTTTGGTACATTGCGCCTAGTTTGAAGTCGCCAACTTTACCTTGCACTGTCGCACGAACAATATCGTAGCCTTTCACTTCGCTGTCTGCTGCAACAGAAGCGTATATTTTGCTTTCTTTAAGTTTAGCGTCACCATACGTCAGTGCTACTGAGTAACCATCATCAGCATCTACATCATCTTCCGCGATGTAAGTCGCTAATACTTTGAAACCGCTAAAATCGTTTGATGCATAAGAGATAGAATCACCTAAACGATTCTCACCTTTGAATACGTTTTTAATATCACCTTCAAGGTCATTAAATAAATCAATTTTACCTTGAGATTGCTTCATTGCAGTGTCATTACGACCAATTACAACTTGACCAAAGCCACCTTTAACACCTACATATTGGTTACGTGCAGTAATGTTGTCATCGTTATCGCCTTTCGAATCAGCATCAGAGACATCAACACCAAACTCAAATTTGTATACAGCTTCTAAGCCTTCAGTTAGCTTCTCAGAACCTTTTAAGCCAAAACGTGAGTTATTGCTTTTAATTTCAGTAAAAGACCCTTCGCCATCATCTGATGATTGAACAGTCACGTTGGCTTTACCATATAAATCTACATCAGCTAATGCAGAAAAAGATAAACCACCAAATAAAGCTAGGAATAAGCTAGACTTTGCAAATTTCATGTCGTTTCCTCAATAATCGCAACAAAAAACACATACTCGTGTTTGATTGAGCGCAGTGTGCCAGCAAAAAATGACAGAAAGATGACAGTTGAAATAAAAACGTCAATTAATATTCATAAAAGGTAATTATTTTTGTAATTAAAATATATTTTTAACAACATCAGTTAGTTATAAAATGAGAGAATCTGTAGCATGTGTTGGGCTTTTTCTAAAAAAAGGTACTTCATCACAACCTCTAAACACAAGCTCAGTTCATGTTAGAAGCAATACGAGTAATTTAAACAAAGACAATTGCTTTGCTATATCACAAATTCATTTACAGTCATTTACAGTCATTTACAGTCATTTACAATAACTTTATATCTAAAAACGTAATAATATAACAACGCATAAGCTGGCTAATAATATGCCTTTGTTCACTTAATACTTGCTAGTAAAGGTGATCTCCACGGGCCACAATAAGCGCTCATTTTTTATTATCCCCATTCCCAAAACAAAAAAACAAACACAATAAAATGATAACTATTATCACTTCCAATTAAAATTTAAACATGCTTTATTAGCTACGTTATAACATTTAACAAAACAATAATTACTTACACTACTTAAATTCTGGTTGGAAAAAAATGAAAAGGTCTGTTCTAACAGTAAGTGCTCTTACTGGTTTATTTTCAATGCAATCATTTGCAACTCAATCTATTGAAAAACTTGAAGTTCAAGGTACGCGTACACCACTTTATAGTACCCGAGATGTAAATGCCTCGGCACTAGGAATTAAAGATCCTCAGTTTTTACCTATTTCTATTCAATCTTTTTCTGAAGAGTTAATAACAAATCAAAGAGTAAAAACGTTGAGCGAAGTGCTTGCCAATGATGCATCTGTACAAAATACGGCTATCGGCACAGTATTTGATTTTGTCAGCCTGAGGGGCTTTCAACTCGATTGGACAAACGGTCTAAGACGAGATGGCCTTGCTCTTGCTCCTTATCAGGATGTTCCACTGGAGAATATTCAACGAATCGATATTATTAAAGGTCCATCAAGCTTAGTCTCGGGTTTTAACAACCCTGGCGGCACGATTAACTATGTAACGAAGCGCCCAACAATGGACTCCTTTTTAGATATCACGACAGAATTTCGTAGTCGTGCGGGCCGTTATATTCATGTAGATTTTGGTGGTCCTTTAGATAGTGAGCAAACGTTTGGTTATCGTATCAACGCCGCAGCAGAAAAAAATGGCGACTTTACTGGTGGTGACGACCTAGAAAGGTACTTTTTCAGCGCAGCTCTAGACTGGCAACTGTCTGACCGTATTTTTATTCGCTTAGATGGCGACTATCAAGACAAAAGTACTGTATCACAACCTCTTATTGGCTTAGCGCGTGACCCAAATGATGATAGCCGTTCCGTGCTCCCACCTTATGTAGATACCAGTGAAGTACTACTTGGCCAACCTTGGGCAAAATATAAAACCGAGTCCTTCAATATAGCGGCGCGAGTGGATTTTTGGCTCAATGATAACTGGCAGTGGGTTAACCAAGTCGCACTTTCTGGGAATGACCGGTTCACTATTTTTCCTGATATATATTCAGTTGATTTAGAAGGAAGTGTTCTATCAGCAAGTATTCAAGTAACGCCAGATGAAACCTATGATACGGTTTCTGCACACAGCTTCTTTACAGGGCAACTTGTTACTGCAGGTATTGAACATGAACTCGTTGTTGGCGCAAGTATTCGTGACTACCAATCTAAAGATGGTCGCTGGTTTGAGTTAGACAATCCTGTTGGTAACATATTTGACCCTATACATGTAAGTAAACCTGTCTTCCCAGAATACCCCGACCCAACAACAACCGACACAACCGAAAGCTCATTTTTCATTACCGATACCCTGCATTTTAATGATGTATTTTATGCGACTCTAGGGCTGCGTCATATTCAATATAAAAAAGATCAAACCGCACCAAACCAAGCTAAATCAACATTAGATGATCGCACCTTCAACACACCTATTATTGGCTTAAATTATAACCCAAACGATCAACTCGCTTTTTATGCCAGTTACTCTGAAGGTGCTGGAGAAGGTGGCGTAGCAGTAATTGGCAGTGGAGCAATTAACGAGGGCGAATCGTTAGGGCCACAAGAAAGTGAACAAATAGAAGCCGGTATAAAATACCAAACTGACTCAATGAACTATTCCGTTGCCGTATTCGAAATTGAAAAAATGCTGGAATACCATAACCACATCACCAATTACTTTGTACAAGACGGGACCCAATCTCATAAAGGCATCGAACTTAATGCCAGCGGCTCGTTTATTGAGGGCCTATCAACTGTTGCTTCGATAACATTTATGGACCCTAGTTTGGATGAGCTTGATGGTGAACCTGCACTCAATGGTAACCGCCCTGCAAATGTTCCTAAATTCCAAGCAAATTTATTTTTAGATTATCAACTCCCTTTCTTAGAAAACCTAAGTGTAAATGCAGGCATGTTTCATGTGGGTGAACGGGAGCAAAATGTTAATAACAATTTGAACCTTCCGTCTTATACACGCTTTGATTTAGGTGCCAAATATCACTTTAGTGATTTTAACACCACACTGCGAATTAAGGCCGAAAACCTATTTGATAAAGAGTACTGGCTGTCTGGCGGTGCTAAAGGCATAGATTGGGGCGTCGCGCCAGGTCGCGGCCGGACACTTATTGCATCATTAAGCGTCAGCTTTTAAGGATAAATCATGACCACACCCATTATTCAAATTAATAACTTACAAAAGCGCTTTGGCGAATATCAAGCCCTTCAAGGTTTAAGCTTGGCCGTACATCAAGGAGAGATTTTAGCGCTGCTTGGTCCTAACGGCGCAGGAAAAACAACCACCATTAATTGCCTGTTAGGTTTTTTACAACCTGATGCAGGTGAAATCACTATTGCAGGGGTAAACCCACAACTCAATGTTGTAACAGCGAGGCAGCATTTAGCGTATATTCCCGAGCAAGTGGCTCTCTATCCTCGTCTAACTGGACTTGAAAATCTCGCCTATTTCAGCAAAGTGGCAAGTATCGACAAAAGCGATGACGAATTTCGTGCCCTACTCGCTGAAGTAAAACTACCAAGCCATGCTGTAGATAAACCCGTTGCAACCTATTCAAAAGGGATGAGACAAAAAGTAGGAATTGCTATAGCGCTTGCAAAACAAGCTAAAGCATTGATTTTAGATGAACCAACTTCAGGCCTTGATCCATCAGCTAGCCATGAGTTTAGTCAACTCATACAATCGCTAGCGAAACAAGGGGTCGCAATCTTAATGGCGACCCACGACTTATACCGTGCTCAAGAGGATGCGCATCGTGTTGCAATTATTAATCAAGGGCAACTAGTCGACACGTTACTTTTCGAACAATTAAAAGAAGTCCAACTTGAATCTGTATACCTTAAGCATATCAAGGTGGGCGCCTAATGTTACAAAGTACTTTTAAAAAAGAATGGCTCGATACTAAGCGGCAAGGTCAAGCACTCTGGCTAAGTGGCATTGCTATTTTGTTATTATTACTGGCCTGTGTGACTGGTTTTAAAAGCCATCAAAGCTATCAACAAGCCGTAAACGAGGTATCTCAATCAGAGCAATTACGCTGGCTAAACCAAGGTGAGAAAGGCCCCCACTCTGCCGCTCATTACGGCATTTATGTCGTTAAGCCCACCACGCCGCTGGCAGCACTCGATGATGGATTACAAGCCTATCAAGGAAATGTATTGAGGTTAGAGGCGCACATTCGTAACGATAGCTTATTTAGAAGCGCACAAGATAACGTGCCGTTGTCGCGCTTTGGGAGCTTATCACCCGCCTTCGTGTTGCAAGTGTTATTACCCTTATTGATCATTTTAATTGGCTACCCATTACTTGCACGGGAACGCGAGCAAGGCACTTTAAAACAACTACTTGCAGCAGGTGCAAGCCCAGCAAAGTTGTTTTTTGCTAAATGTGCTGTGCTTTTCACACTTTCATGCCTGTTCTTGCTACCCGTTGCACTTTTTTTACTTTATAGCCAAACTGCGAACGAGGCACCTTATACGCTAAGAAGTGCTCTATTTTTACTCTCTTATTTAATTTACCTATTGCTTTGGGCATTAATCACTACGACACTCTCAAGCCTACTTCCTACGGCACGACGCGCATTAATTACATTACTTACTATTTGGGCATTCGCAACATTATTACTGCCAAAACTTGCAATGAATATTGCAACCACCTTGCATCCACAAGGGTCTGGTCAAGCGTTTCAAGCAAAACTTGAAAGCGAGGTTTATACCAATGCACGCCTCGATGCGATTGAAAAATTTAAGCAGCAAACACTCGCCCAGTATGGCGTCAGCCAAGTAGCAGACTTACCCTTCGATTATGCCGGAGCACAACTCCAATTTGGTGAACAGTACGCCGACAAAATCTTTGATCGCTTATTTGAAGCCCGTTTAGAACAGCTTGAAGCACAGTCACAAAGCTACCAGTTGGCAGGGTTGCTAACCCCCTTTATCGCAGTACAAACACTTTCGATGGCGACCGCAGCCACTGATTTTAGCCACCAGCAATCTTTTGAAAATGCAGCAGAGCAACATCGTCGCCTAATGCAAGAAGTCCTTAACTTTAATCAAAGAGATCATGGTCATAAGGCCCAGGGACATTACACCGCTGGAAAAGAGTTATGGCAGCAGATCCCTGAGTTTTCATACCAATATCCACGTTTTGCTCACTACCTGCCTCACTACGTTATTAGCCTTATAAGCTTTGCCTTTTGGCTGATTGTACTGGTGCTACTTAGTTTATTTGCAATTAAAAAGCTACGTTTAGAGGAACAAAGATGAAGCGCCTAATATTAGCCACTGAGCTTAAAAACCTATGGCGAGAGAAACTCGTACTCACACTTTTTCTTACCACCAGCGTGCTCGCAATCGTGGCATTCTTTAACGCCCATTATTTTGCCAATAAGCAACGCGACGTAGTACTTGCTGCTCAACAAATGCAGCAACAAACAATTCAAAATGCTAAAGCAGGATTACCCGAAAGGCTCGCGAGTACCGAAAATCATAAATGGTGGGAAGACCCGTACGACCTGCGCGGACAAGCTTTTTACTTGATGCAAAATTATGCTACTAAAACTCCGCTCGCAACGGCTCCTATCGCTACGGGACAAGCGGATGTATTACCGTATTACTTTAAAATGCTGATTAAAGAAAAGCAGCATATTGTTCATCAATATGATTATGTCCACCCGCTTTCACTGTTACTTGGTCAGTTCGACTTAAGCTTTGTGGTGATCTATTTACTGCCACTACTCATTATTAGCATTTGTTTTAATGCCTTGGCCAGTGAGCGCCAAGGCGGGCAATTAAGGCTACTAATGCTTCAAGGTGGCAGTGCCACGCATCTACTCACCTACCAATTACTACTACGAAGTGCGTTGATTGTAATGCCATTTTTACTCATAAGTAGCCTGCTTTTGGTTATCATAAGAGACCAGATGGGTGTTACTGAACTACTTAGCTATAACCTTATTGTACTGTGTTATTCTGGGTTTTGGATTGCTTTAACAGCTTGGGTTAATAGTCGGGCCAAAAGTGCCGCAAACAATGCTGCGACTCTCGTTACCTGTTGGCTCGCCTTGGTGATTGTTGTTCCAGCTTTGGTCAATACAAGCATTGCTTTACTCGACCCAACGCCTTCACGTATTCACTATATAGATAGTCTTCGAGCAGCCAGCGATGATGCTCAAAAAGCGAGTGAAAAAACCTTAGCTCAGTATTTTCAAGACCACCCAGAGCTTGCAAAAAATGGCAGTGGCGCCAGTGATTACGCCACAAAAAAAATTGCGACAATAAACTCTGTTGAACGCGCAATGGAAGTTCAAGATGCACGCTTTTTAAACGCGCAGCAAGCACAACAACAAAGCGCTCAAAAACTACAGTATCTTTCCCCTGCGCTCATTGTCCAAACACTATTGGTTGATTTAGCTGGAAACGGTTTAACGCGTCACTACGCTTTTATGAGCGAAGTTGAAGCTCATCATCAAGCACTACAACGTTTCTTTGCCAACGAGATTGCTAAAGCCAATCAAAGAGGAGACTTTGCACCGTGTGATGGTTGTAGCGCAAAGCCAACGCTCACGAATCTTGCGGATATTCCTCAATTTAGCAGCGAATTTGCTACACCTGTGAACAGCTACACGCCATTAATCTGGTTGCTGCTACTAGCCGTTGGCCTTCTCCTTATAGCAAAACGTCGCGTTAACAAACTAGACAGTGCGAATAACAAAGAGGTGTTAGTTGTATGAATAACGCCCTCGCTGCAAAACTTCATTCACAAACACAAAGCTTACTAATAGAAAGTAAAGCTAAACTATTTGAATGGATAGCGGCGTTGGGCGCGCCGCTACACTTAGTGTTTCCACAGCGCTTTACTGAAAATATCGAAACACTGCAAGATGCTTTAACTAAGCAGGGACTCAAGCATGAGGTTTACTTCGCGAAAAAAGCTAACAAAGCCCAGTGCTTTACCCAAGCTGCGTCTGAATACGATATTGGAGTAGATGTTGCGAGTGTACAGGAGTTTGAACTTGCCTTAAGCGGGGGTATTAAAGGTGTAAAAATTGGCGTATCTGGCCCACATAAGTCAGATACACTTATTAACTTAGCACTTGTTCATCAAGCGCTTATCGCCATTGATTCATATGCTGAATTAGACTGTGTCATTGCCATAGCCAAGCAGCGAAAAATCCCCGCTCGAGTGCTGCTACGTTTGCAAACACAATCGACTAAAACCTCACGATTTGGCAGTTCACTGTGCCAGCTTTCGTCATTATTAACCCAATGCAGAGAATACAAAGAATGGGTGGGCTTAGAAGGATTTAGCTGTCATCTAAGTGGTTATTGCCCACATGCACGTGGCAACAGCATTCATACTTTAGTCAGCGCAATAGATGAGGCCCAGCAAATGGGACTCTCGCCATCAAAAATTAATATTGGTGGCGGCCTCCCAATTTCCTACTTAGAGGACGAACACTGGCAACACGCCTTGGACTTTGAATGCTTTTTTGCAGGTAAAACCTTTGCAGGGTTTTACCCCTATTATACCAAGCAAAGCCTTGAGGATACCTTGCTCGCTATTTTGGCGGTGAAGAACGAGCATGGACAAAGTGCATTAGAAGCATTACAGCTAAAAGACCTTACATTGATGCTTGAACCTGGGCGCGCACTGCTCGATCAAGCCGGTATTAGCTTATTTAAAGTACAAGGGATTAAGCCCCACCTTGGCACATCCGACTGTTATATCGCGACACTTTCAGGCTCAAGTTTATCATTGTCAGAGCAATGGTTTGAAAGTGAATATTTACCGAGTCCATTACTACTCTCACAACACTCAAACGGCATACTAGGAGAGTATCGGGTAGCCTTTGGCGGCGCAACATGCCTAGATAGTGACATGTTGAGTTGGCGGTTTATTCCCTTATCGCAACTACCACAGCGCGATGACCTTATGGTTTATCTCAACACCGCAGGATATCAAATGGACTCGAATGAATCCGAGTTTCACTCTATGCCATTACCTCGAAAAATCGCCGTAACGTGGGAGAGCAATATGCTTTCTTGGCAACTACTTAGCTAAAAATACCCAACGACATAACATAAAGGAGCCTATTTATGAACATAAATGCGCAGCATCCGCTCGCCTCGACATTGCATTTAACCCCGTATTTAAGGGTATCGCAAAGTATAGGTAACACGCCGCTAATGCAGTTTTTAAGCCTGCCGAACGGCAGCAAGCTGTACCTTAAGCTTGAGCAATTTAATCCCACTGGCAGTGCTAAAATTCGCATGGCGAAATCCATGTTAGATGAAGCAGAAGCCAGTGGCCAACTAAAGCCTGGAGGCTGGGTTGTTGAATCAACCTCTGGCAATACCGGTGTTGGTCTTGCACTGCTTGCAGCAGAGCGCGGTTATCGCTTCACCGCGCTTGTAGATAACCATGCGGCAAAAGAAAAAATTAGCAATATGAAAGCCTTTGGCGCAGAAGTGATCTGCGTTAGCGAAGCCGGAGATGACAGCTTATCGACCGATATTCGCGACGCAATGGCTGCCACACTAGCAAAAGAACAAGGGGCTTTTTGGACAGCACAACACAATAATTTTGCCAATAGCCGCGGCTATAATGGGCTCGCACAAGAAGTGTTTCATGAACTAGGTGAGCACATTACTCACCTTGTCGGTGCAGTTGGCACGGGTGGTTCGCTATGCGGCACAACAAGGGCTCTGCGCGACTTAGGTTGTCATCAACTAACAACGATTGGTGTAGAACCTGTGGGTTCTGTGATTTTTGGCGGGCCTGGGCTGAATTATCATCAATCTGGAACGGGTACGCCAGAAGGTGCAGAGATAGGGCCTGTCATTGAATACGAGCTTATCGACAAAGGCGTAAAGGTATCTGACAAACAAGCGTTTAATACCGCCAGATACCTTGCTAAACACTACGCCCTGATGGTCGGTGGCTCGGCTGGTGGTGTTATTTATGAAGCACTACAAGCATTAAAAACTGCTCCCGCCGATAGCGTATTTGTGGTGCTCGTTTGTGATGGTGGTGAGAAGTATCTCGACACGCTCTTCAATGATGATTGGATGGCAAAACACGACCTCATCGACATTAACATCGAGCAAGAACTCGATGACCTATTAACGCAATATAAACCTGCCGCGAGAGCCTAACCATGACCCAACAAACAACGCTACCGATACTGAATGAAGCCCGACTAGCGCAACTTAATTTCCCCTATAGCAAAGTTATTGAGGTAGTGGAAAACGCCTTTCGCTCACTGCATCATCCCGACTCTGCCAACCCACTTAAAGTCATTATGACACCACAAGATGGCCGCTCCATTGCCTATAGTATGGCCGGTCGCGATGCTGCCAGTAATACCGTAGGATTTAAAGTGGTCTACGAATATGACCCAGATAGAAGCCGTAACCAATACCAGTTCTATTCTTTTATCTTTCTTTGCGATGATGCCACAGGCCATCCTGTGGCTTTAATGGATGTAAAAGAACTAGGCCCTATGCGCACATCAGCCACCTCCGCCTTGTTTGCAAAATATGCCGTTCATTCAGATGCTAAGCATGCATTAGTTGTGGGCACAGGTGTTCAAGGGCAAATCGCTTTACCTATGCTCGTTACTGCATTACCACAACTCACACACCTAACCGTTCATGGCAGCTACCAAGCAGGTTTAGAATCAGTTCAACAAAAACTAAAAGCTCATCACCCACAGCGACACGTTGCGGTATCACAAGACTTAGAAGCTTCAGTAAGACAAGCCGACGTGATCCTTGCCGTTACTGGATTATCCGCCAAAGAGAACATTAAATATGAATGGTTAAAACCCGGCGCGGTGGTGATTTTAGTTGGCTATGGAATCGAAAAATCGGTGCTACATCGAGCGGATAGATTGCTCACAACAGATGCAGAACAAATGAAGGTCACCGGAGACGATTTATTAGACGAGAACGGTAAACTACCCGCTGTTGATGCAACATTGACTGAAATACTCAATGGTGAGAAGCCGGCACGAACTCACCCTGATGAAATTATCTTTGTCTATAACAGCGGCATGATTATTACTGACGTGGCACTCGGACGAGCCGTTGCCGACTTTGCTATCACACAAGAAAACGTGGAGGAAGTAACGCTATGGTAGCTTCAGCCCGCGCCGATATTTTTAAAGTAAGCCAACTCGCAGGGCCGCTTATTCTGACTAACCTGCTCTACGTGGCAATTGCAACGATTGATCTCATCATGCTCGGCATGTTGAGCCCACTAGAGCTGGCTGCTGGCGGTCTCGCCATTGGTATTTTTAATCAATTTAGAACCATGGGGACGGGCGTGGTCACGGCAACAGGCAACTTGGTGTCTGATGCAATCGGCAAGGATAAGCAAGATCAGATCACCTCTCTTTTTAACGCCAGCATGCTTATCGGGACATTTTTAGGCCTAGTATTCGCCGCTATAATGTTTGCCATGGGACCTTTCTTAAGGTTTATTGGTACATCCGAGTCTATTGCCAATTTGACGACACAATATTTAGCTGTTGTCGCGTTGGGATTATTACCCTGTTTTTGGTTTCAAAGTATACGCCACTTTAGTGTGGGGCTAAAAAGACCAGGACCTCTGATGTTAATAACAGGTGTGTCTGTTGTTCTTACGGTTGTGCTCAATTACGGCCTTATTTTTGGTAAGTTTGGTCTACCACAACTTGGCTTTGTGGGAGTTGCGGCTGCAACATGCATCGTGCTGTATTTATCATTTTTATTGTTTGTGCTATTTGCCAAACGTGATGACGTACTAAGCCCTTACCTCACTTTGAAGTTTTGGCAAACCGACCGCGAAGCGCTTAGCAAAACATGGAAAATGGGCGTGCCAATTGGCGCAACATATGGGCTTGAAGCCGGATTTTTCACCGTGCTTGCGTTATTTGTAGCAACACTCGGAGTGAATGCCTTAGCCGCTCATAACGTGGTAAGCCAAATGGTGTACATCGTATTTATGGTGTCGGCTGGGATTTCATCCGCTTGCTCTATCTACATTAGCGAAGCCAATGCTGCGGGAAACTTTCATCATGCCAAACGCATCGGCAATTTGGGCATTGTTTGCGGTGCAGCAGTCATGACGGTCTTCGCCTTAATCTATTTATTTGTCCCCGAACTTGTGCTGCTGCCATTTTTAAGTGCTGAAGAATTACAAAACTCCGATGTAGTGGTTATCGCCATAGAGTTACTTGTTATTGCCGCCTTTTTGCAGTTTTTTGACGCGTGGCAAAATATCGGGCTTGGTATTTTGCGCGGACTTGGCGATGTTAAAAGCACTCTCATGCTGTCTTTAATCGGCTATTGGTGCATTGGCCTTCCTGGTGCCTGGTTATTTCAACAATTTTTTGGTTTGGGTATTTTAGGCGTTTGGTACGCCATAACATTAGGGCTTGCGGTCACAGCACTATCTGAGATTTGGCTTTTTAATCACAGAGTTAATCGCTTACTTAATCCCACATCACTCAAGGAGCAAAACGCATGACAAGGACAATGCTAAACCCCGCCCGCAAAGAAGTGATTGCGCTGCCTCCCTACGGGGCAGGGCAAACCATTGAGCAAGCAACAGCGCACAATCTGCACCCCAATATGATAAACCTGTCGGTCAATGAAAACCCTTTAGGGTCGAGCCCAACAGCACTTAATGCATTTAAAGCACAGTTGCATACCGCTAGCTGCTATCCAGACAGTCAATGCACAGAGCTAAGCGAGCGCCTAGCTACAAAACTTAACGTTGCTAAAGAACAAATTGTGATCGGTAATGGCTCTGAGGATGTACTCTCGATGCTCTGCAAGGCGTTTCTTAATCAAGGCGATAAAGTGTTAGTGGCCAAGCCTACCTTTGCACTGCATGGAATTTACGCCAATATGATGGGGGCAAAGGTCCTAGAAGTGCCGATGCAAAGCGATCTATCCTACCGAATTGATGATTGGCTCAATACTATCGCACACCATCCAGACTTAAAAATGCTGATGCTTGCCAATCCGTCCAACCCGGTTGGTTGTACGTTTGATGCCAAAAACCTACAGCGTATAATCGATGCCTGTCCACTCAATACGGTTATCGTCATCGATGAAGCATATTGCGAATATGCCCAAGGCCATAAAGAGTTTGTCGACAGTTTAGCACTACTTCAAGTTCAACCTCGTCCCTATGCGGTATTACGGACTTTTTCTAAAGCTTATGGTCTTGCAGGACTTAGAGTGGGTTACGGCGTAATAGCAAATGCACAATTAGCAGATTATCTACATCGCATACGTACACCTTACAATGTAAATCGACTGGCACAACTGGCGGCGATTGCTGTACTGCAAGATCCCGCTTATTTGGCAGACACAGTCACGCAAACAAACCGCGAAAGAGAAAAACTCAGCACCGCACTCACTGAGCTTGGGTATTTTGTCGCGCCAAGTCTAGCCAACTTTTTATTTATTGATGTAAAGCAGCCGTCTGCGCATGTTGCATCTTTGTTTCTGCAACAAGGAATAATGATAAAACCTTGGCTAGAATCTGGTTTTGATCATTTTGTCAGAGTAACTATCGGGCTTCCAGAGCAAAACCTTAGAGTGCTTGAAGCATTTAAACAATTATAAGTATCGCCCTCTGCGAGGGCTTTAAGCACAAACTGCCTGTTGATTTAAATAATCAAGCACTCGACTGTCGGCCTTATGCGTAAATAAGGTCGACTTTTCAGGAAAGTATTTGCCCGCTTTGGCGGCAGCAAATATATCTTCAATGTATGGATCTCGGCATGACACAGTGATCGTTAATGCGTCCTCGCTAGTCGTACTAATAGATGACGGAACAAGGCTCACAAACTGCGGTAGCTTGCACAAAGCCTGACGCAGCTGAGTTTGAATACGATAAGAGTCAGCATTATTTCCGTGTAAAGAAAAGTACCTCGTCTTGTCTTTATTCACAAGCGCGTAATCTGCTAGCTTTTTATCACATTCAACAATACCAAATTGCGCTAGATGCTTTACAAGGGTTTGCATGTGCAGGGGGGTTGAAATTTTGACTTGAAGCGTAAAACTTTTCACGACAACATCTTCTTTTGCTGTAAGCCAAACCATTAACTTTCTTTGAGATGAGTGTAACTGTTTGGCTGCAAATACCCGATGGTGGCCATCTGCAATCAACCAATCTTGCTTGTTAGATAATAAATTATAAAGTTGCTGGTTTATGGAGTCACATTTAATTAAATAAATACTGTGTTCGCTTTTATCGCTCTCATTTTCCCAACTAGCTACTTTTTCACTCGCAGTGCGCCAAGCAAATAAATTTATGTCAAGCGGGCCAATTAAGAGACTAGGAGGCAAAACAAACTGCTTTTGGGTAACGTATTTTTTTAGTTTCATCGCATGTGAAACACTAACAGACTCATGAGGTAATAACACATGGCTATTCAAGTCTGACAAGTCAAATTCAGTCAACACACCCGCAAGCAGAGAGTTTTTTTGAGACACCTCATAAATACAAAACGTCCGTTTATCGAATCCCATTAGACATTCATCCCTAAGCAATATTGATATAATATATCATATTAGAAATTTCGCCTAACAGGAACTACTTATAACTTATTTTTAACTCCATCAAGAGGTTGACCAATTTTTCCAGTAGTGGGGTTTGTTCATTGTCTTTATGATACGCAACAAACACATCACGGGACGTGTGGGCCACATCTTCAACATGATAAAGCTCACCCGCCTTTAATTGCTCCTCAACCAGTAGTTGAGGAATAAATGCACTGCCGCCACATTTTAAAATTAAATCGAGTGCTATACGTCCTGTACTGGTTCTAAAATAAGGAGGTGCATGGCCATTAAACTCACGTGCATGCCATAACGAAAAGGACGTTCCCCAATCAACATACACATACTGATTATCGAAAAAGTTTTCACTATTTGCAGCTTCAAAGGCACTAACAGGAATGATTGGTAGTTCACATATTCGCTTAACAACAAGTTCATCCACCTTCGGAGGATCGAACAGCACAGCAAGATCTAATGTACGCTCTAGTAATAAACGAGTGCTTTCTTGTTGAGCCTTAACTTCAGCCACAAGTGACACACCAGGCATTGCAGAGACTATATTAGTAATACCGAACTGCAAAAATGCATCCCAAACATTTGGGGTGCCTGCTAGGCTAATTTGCTTGTGCATATTATCTGCCAGAGCTACATCGACTTTTGCCCTTTGCATGCCAGTTATGATCATTTGTGCATGAGGCAATAATCGCTCGCCTGGTGCTGTTAATTGAATATTATTACGCTGACGAATAAATAAGTTAACACCTAGACCTTGCTCTAATTGTCGGATCCGAAAACTCACCGCAGACTGCGTAATATATAAATTCTCAGCTGCTTTGCCGAAATGGCGCGTGCGCACGACTTCAACAAAAGTCTTCAATAAATCGATATCCATTTTTTACCCTTACGATAAAAATAACTTGTTTAATAAAATCGACAACTTGATCCATACTCCTGCAAGAAATTAGGGCATGAGGATAAAGCCATGAGCATTGACATTTCATCACTTCGTCAGGCATTTGCAAGCCAACGTCAATTTTATGATGATCAAAATTTCCCACGCGGTTTTGGTCGTAGTGGTCACTTCACTTTGCTAGAAGCCGACATTCTCGAACAGCATGGTGTTATATTAAAGGGTTTATACAACAAAACCCTAGAACCACAAAATGAATTTCAAACTCAATTTGTACAAGTTGTTACAGGTAATTTAGAAGCCACTAATCCGATTGAGCGCGCTTGGATAAAATACCTTAAACAGACAACCTGCAAAACTAAGTTTCACACTTTATTTGGTCGCTCTCGAATTGCAAGTCCAACATCGCAGAGTGTTGAATATTATTCTGAGTCAGACAGCTTATAACAATTTGCTTTTTTACCCTTTTAGGGTTAAAACTTGTAATAACTTTTGTTTCACCAATAAGTTATTACAAGGCAAGTTGTGACTCGAAGACTATTAATAATTGAAGATACGCCAACCATTGCGCGAGTGCAAAAGCATATCGCGCAAAAAGTTGGCTATGAAGCGGATATTGCCAGTTCTTTAGCTGAGGCAAAAGAGCTCATTAGCCAACACAGTTACTTTTGCGCTGTTGTTGATTTTATTCTTCCTGATGCGCCAACCGGTGAAGCTGTACCTTGTACCATTGCAGCCGACATCCCTACCATCGTAATGACTGGTAACCTTGATGAAACCACACGCAATATTGTTGAAAAACACCCTATTATTGATTACATCACTAAAGAAAATAAACAAGCATATCAATACCTAGAAAAGCAACTTGCTCGCCTGCCTCGTAATGAGCAAGTTCAAGTACTCGTGGTTGATGATTCTGCATCCACTCGCCATCATATTTGTAACCTGCTCACACGGCATAAATACCAAGTATTAGAGGCTGAAGATGGTGTGCAAGCATTAAAAGTCCTCGCTGAGAATCCAACCATTTCCGTTATTATCACCGACAACGAAATGCCGAATATGAACGGTGATGAGCTCTGTGTCGAGATTCGCCGTTTATACTCAAACGATGAAAAAGCAATTATTGGTATATCAGCACTTGATACATTGCATCTTTCAACACGCTTTTTAAAATCAGGTGCAGATGACTACCTGCGTAAACCATTTAATAGCGAAGAGTTTTATTGTCGGCTTAGCCAGAACGTCGACATGCTTGAGAATATTAAAACGATTCGTTTACAGGCAAACACTGACTATCTTACAAAACTCCCTAACCGCCGCTACTTTTTTGGTGAAGCAAATAGCCACTTAAAAGCCGCTAAACTTGCCAACAATCAAGTCTCTTTAGGAATGATCGATATAGATCATTTTAAAGCAATTAACGATAAATACGGCCACGATGCAGGGGATGAAGTTTTAAAAGGGCTAGCGCAATGTATGCAAACCTACTTCAAAGATAACCTTGTTGGTCGTTTTGGTGGTGAAGAGTTTGCGGTGTACTTTGCAGATCAAGACGCTGAAAAAGCATACCAACGATTAGAAAAATTTCGTCTCTTTGTCCAAAAGCACAGTACTGAATTTAGTAAAGATAAAATCGCCTTCACCTTATCGATAGGCTTTCATAATGGGCCTGTTTATAGCCTTGATGAACTTATAAAACAGGCCGACTTAAAACTTTATCAAGCCAAAGAAAGTGGCCGTAACAAACTAGTGAGTTAAGCTTTATACTGGCTTAGTTACGGCGGCTAGCTGTGCTTTTCGCTGCTTACGGCTTTGGCGATAAGAGTCCCAACTAAATAATGCCAACGCACTCCAAATACACGCAAATGTGACCACCCGCTCAGCATCAAATACTTCACCATAAAACGCCACAGCAAGCACAAACATTAAACTCGGACCTATATACTGGAAAAAACCTAAGGTACTGTATTGCAAGCGCTTAGCTGCACCTGTAAAACATAAAAGAGGTAAAGTTGTCACAACACCAGCACTGATCAGCAATAAGTTAATATGCCAATTATTAGCAGTAAAATCTGAACTTGTAGTCGGCACCATTAACCACCAGTAAATCAATGCAACAGGCAGTAAAATTAGCGCTTCGAGCAACAAACCTGGTAATGACTCAATAGGCAGCTTTTTACGTAGTAAACCATAAATAGCAAACGAGCCCGCCAATGAGAACGCAACCACAGGGAAAGAGCCAAAATTTACCAACTGTAACAGTACCCCGCACAAGGCTAAACCTACTGCAACACCTTGCCACTTACGTAAACGCTCACCTAAAAAAAGCATCCCTAGTAATACATTTAAAAGCGGGTTTATGTAATAACCTAAGCTTGCATCCAGCATGTGGTTATTATTCACCGCCCAAATAAACAACCCCCAATTAAAACCCAACAAGGTAGCGGTAACCACCAGCATAAACAGCAGTTTAGGCTGACTTAAAGCAACTCGAATTCGCTGCCACTGATGACGAACAGCAATAATAAGAAGTAAAAATAACACCGACCAAATAACACGGTGCATCAATATTTCAAAAGCAGAAATATCTTGTAGAAGCTTAAAATAAATGGGTGCTAAGCCCCACATAAAAAAGGCTAAACATGCGAAAATGACCCCTTTTCGCTGTTCGGTATTGGTAGGCATAAGTTAGGCTTTATTGATTAAAAACACTATTTTACGCCCCCTTTCTAACTGCGCAACTAAAACGGGTTAAATAAACCCTTTGGGCGCTCCACAGGCACTTACTCTCATCGTTGTTACTTCTTAAAAGGGACTGATTGTTGCAAAGTAACGCCTTGATATTAAGCCCCTGTGAAACGTTGAATTCTGCATCTTGAGGTTGTTTAAGTATATTGCTAAAGACATCGCTATAAAAAAACACTAAAATGCTCGCGATGAATACCAATACCGCAACAACCAACACACCCATTCGCTCACCACAAGCCGTACTCAAACAAGTATTTGGTTACAGTGAGTTTCGTGATGGCCAACACGCTATTATAGCCGCCGCGCTAGACGGACAAGATTCGCTCGTGCTGCTTCCTACTGGCGGTGGTAAGTCATTGTGCTATCAAGTACCTGCTTTGATCCTTGATGGCGTCACAGTGGTCATTTCGCCACTTATTTCCCTCATGCAAGATCAGGTTGCGCAACTTCGTGCCCTTGGTGTTCAAGCCGCTTATATTAACAACAGCTTGCCATTTGAAGAACAACAAGCGGTGTATCAGCAACTGCATTATGGTCAAATTAAGCTTTTATATGTTGCACCAGAAAAAGTCTTACAGCATGATTTTTTAGAGCGTTTGAGCCATCTTAAGCTAGCCTTATTTGCGATTGATGAAGCCCATTGTGTATCGCATTGGGGGCACGATTTTAGGCCACATTACTGTAGGCTCAATGAATTAAAACAGCGTTTTATGCATGTGCCCATGATGGCCTTAACTGCCACAGCAGACAAAGCAACGCGCTACGATATTATTGAACAGCTCCAGCTTAATCACCCATACGTGCACACTGGCAGCTTCGACAGACCCAATATTCGTTACACCATTGAAGAAAAGTTCAAACCGATGGTGCAACTACTTCGTTATTTAAAAGAGCAGCAAAATCAAAGCGGTATAATTTACTGTACCAGCCGAAAACGGGTTGATGATGTGGCTGAAAAGCTCGCTGACGCAGGATTTAATGCCGCGGCTTATCATGCAGGTATGAGTAACGAGCAACGCCAATTTGTACAATCGGGCTTTGCTCGTGACGATATTCAAATTGTGGTCGCCACCGTTGCGTTTGGCATGGGCATCAACAAACCAAACGTGCGATTTGTAGTGCATTACGATATTCCAAAAAGCATTGAAGCCTATTACCAAGAAACAGGCCGTGCTGGTCGTGATGGCCTTGCAGCAGAAGCGATTATGTATTTTGATCCGGCTGATATCGGCCGCGTACGCCGCTTTTTTGAAGATATTGAGGACGAGCAACGTCGCCGTGTTGAAGAGCAGCGCTTTAACGCTATGGCCAGCTTTGCCGAAGCACAAACCTGTCGCAGACAAATCTTGCTCAATTACTTTAGTGAATACAAACGCGAAACGTGTGGCAACTGCGATATCTGCCTAAATCCACCAAAAAGCTTTGACGGTACACTGGTTGCCCAGCAAGCACTATCCTGTGTTTACCGTGCTGAGCAACGCTTTGGTATTGGTTATATTGTTGAGCTGTTGCGCGGCGCTAACACCAGTCGTATCCGTGATAATAATCACCACCAGCTAAGCACCTATGGGATAGGTAAAGATCACAGTGTGGAGTTTTGGCTGAGTATTTTAAGGCAGCTTATTCATCAGGGTTTATTGAGCCAAGACATCACACAAGGTTCTTCGCTTCGTTTAACCGAAGCTGCACGTGCAGTGCTTAAAAGTGAATACGCCCTACAGCTGGCAGAACCCCGCCTTCAAGCGAAACACGTATACCAAGATAAACTCGCTCAATTTAATTATGATAAAAAGCTGTTTGCGCGGCTGCGTGCTCTACGTAAGGAGCTTGCAGATGCGGACGATGTGCCGCCTTATGTGGTGTTCAATGATAAAACCCTTGCTGAAATGGCGCAGCTAATGCCAACCAATGACAGTGAGTTCTTGAAAGTATCGGGTGTTGGTTTTACAAAGCTTAACAAGTACGGGGCACCGTTTTTAAATACCATTCGCGATTACCTCGCAGCCAACTAGGGTAAGTATGACTGAACTTTTATACGATGCTGAACATCAAGTTATTATCATCACGCCAAGCGAACATCCCACCGATGAAGACTTTGCGTTATGGGCTACACTTTTCCTGCACGCTCCAGCTATTCAAACCGCTGACTTTGATGCAGGAGCTGATCGACATAGAGTAAGGTTTCACTTTACAGATCATAGTTTTAATCTAAACTTTGAACATTACAGTGAAAGTATTTGGATTAACGCCGAAGGCGTTGAAGCAGCAGCCTTATTAGCTGACCTTTATCAGTATTTAGTTATGCAGTTACAATAATAAGCTAGACTTTTTTCTGCGCTTAGTATGTAGTATCTGTATAAGACATAAACAACTAAGGGTGTAAATGGGATTTAAGCAGTCGCACTTTGTTGCTCGGTTAACGACATTACTGACAGTAAGCATGGCAGCAAGTGCATATGCGCAGCAGCTACCTAGTGATGATAACAATTATTGTCAAAACCAACGTACGCTTAAATCACAAGATAACAACCTACGTCGCCAACTTGATACCGACAACCCACTCCCCGAAGCCGCCGAAAATCGCAAAATTGTTGCTGTCGAGCTTGAGCAACTTAATGTCTTCAACACTAAACTTGAAGAAGAAGATAACTTTCTATTTCGCTTTGCAAACCGCGCGCACATGACAACGGAGCCTGAGGTTATTCATAGCGTTTTACTGTTCAGTGAAGGCGATACTTATAACCCTCGTAAGCTACTAGAATCAGAGCGGCTCCTACGTAAGCAAGGCTACCTATATGACGCACGCATTCACGCTAACCTTGATTGCGATGGTAATGTTCGTGTGAAGGTCGTGACGCGTGATTTATGGACTTTGCTTCCTGAAATAAGCTTTAGCCGCAGTGGCGGTGAAAACGAATCGAGTATTGGTTTTCGTGAATCTAACTTTTTAGGATGGGGTAAACGCGTTTCTTTCTCGCGCACGCGTGATGCTGATCGTACCGGTTATCTATTCGTATATGATGATCCTAATATTCTATCTAGCCGTTATCGAGGGCGTATTGAATACTCAGACAACGATGATGGTAAACGCCACTACATAGATTTAAGTTATCCCTTTTTCTCAATAGATACTCCTTACAGCTATGGTTTTACGAGTTACTCTGACCAGCGTCGTGAGTCGCTATATTACCGCGGTGATGTTGTTAGCGAATTTGAACAAAAAACGATTTTAAATAGGGCCTACTTTGGCCACTCACGTCATTTTGCAAATAATTGGACTCAGCGCCTTAGCATCGGGTTTGAAAACCGGGAAGATACCTTTGCAGCCATTCCTGAAACACATTTACCGATCGCCAATGATCGTAACGTAAGTTACCCCTATATTCGTGGCCAGTGGTTTGAAGACCATTTTGTTAAAGTGAGAAATTTTGACAGTATCTACCGCACCGAGGATCTTAATTTAGGCTGGAATATTAGTGCCTTACTGGGCTATTCAAGTAAAGATATAAGTGATGATGCCAGCCGCACCATTTACTCGCTCTCTTTATCTAAAGCGCATTACACTGGTGATAATCAACTATGGCGTTTCAAAGCAGACATTGATGGCTATTGGAATGAAGAGCAAGACGATGTTGAAAACTTAATAACCAGTTCACAAGTTCAGTACTACTTAAACACCAGCATACAACAAACTTGGTATGCAAAAGTGCGTCTGCAATATGCAAAAAACCTGACCGCAGATAAGCAACTAACCTTAGGGGGCGAGAATGGTTTACGCGGTTACCCTTTGGATTACCAAGTAGGTGATCGCAGCTTTCTAGTAACATTAGAAAAACGCTATTATTGGGAATATGACTTACTACAATTATTTAAAGTCGGCGGTGCAGCCTTTTACGATATAGGCCGTGCTTGGTATAACGATAAAGACAATGGCTCCAACGGCAACGTATTACAAAACGTCGGAGTTGGGCTTCGCTTAGCCCCAAGTCGCGCAAATGCAGGCACGGTTATTCACCTCGATATTGCTGCGCCAATTAACAAACAAGATGATGATATTGACTCTGTGCAGTGGCTCGTCACCGTTAAAAATACTTTTTAAAGTACTGTTTTTCACAGCCTAAAACGCTAAAATTGGTGCGTAAATCTTTAACTTAGGAACCCATTTGGACTTCGTCGAACTTTTTAATGAGCAATACCATTTAATCGTCACAATCATCGCGATTTTGCTTTACCCGTTGCTTCGTAAAACCACAAAAAAGCTGTTGCTTAAAGCAATCAAAGGAAAAGCCGATCCTCATCGTGAATACCGCGCAGAGCTCCTACTAAATATTATTCTAGCCATTGTTATGCTGTGCTTAGTATTAGTTTTTTGGGGGATCGAGTTGCGTGGTTTGTTAGTGCTTGGCTCCTCAATTTTTGCCATGCTCGGCGTTGCACTGTTTGCTGCATGGTCACTTCTTAGTAACTTAACAGCCTTTTTACTCATGTTCATTCAAAACGACTGCCGTGTTGGCTATTGGGTAAGAGTGATTGATGGCGCAAACTTTCTTGAAGGTCGCATTACTGAAATGGGATTAATGAATGTTGTGCTTGAACACGTTGATGGGCATAAAGTTATTTACCCTAATAACATCTTTGTTACCCGCCCTGTGATGGTGCTCAACAAAGCCCCTGCCCCAACGAAAACAGCATCGACAAAACGTATTCTAGGCCCCAAAAAATAAAGCCGCATCTGCGGCTTTGAATCACACTAAAACTGTCTAATTTCAAACAGCCACGATTTAACTTAGCGACCTTGCTCTTTATTTACTTTAGCAATAAAGGCTTTTAGTTCATCAAGTTGCGGTTCGATACCTTGCTCATTATGCCACTCAAACCACTCTTTAACATCAGACACAACGTAATGATGAACTTTCAAACAAAGTTCATCATTTTTTAGCCATACATCGGGGGAGCGTGTTGGGGAAAATTTATACCAAGAGCAGTAAGTGTAGCCATGGTTTTTTAAGTTTGCTTCAATGTAAAAACTCAACACAATCGACGAAATAAAGTATAAAACTATGCCAGCTAATGTTGACTTTATCATCAGCAAAAATGTTTTTTCATTTTTATAATTAAAGATCTTTTGAATTATCCCAATCATCATTAATACTGGGAATGGTAATAAAAAGAAAGCAGGAGCCTGAATACTAACCTCACTTACATAATAATCACCTTTATCAAAAAACACATGCTCATTCATTCCTTTATTTGCCCCATAAAGCAATAAAATCGCAATACAAGTCATAAATATCAAGCCAAACAGTAGCCAACATTTAGTAGTAAAATTAAGATCAGAAAACTTTTCATCTGATCTCTCCCATTTAAAAAATGGCATGAAATTCCTTTTCTGATATCTAATTACATTCGTTTATTTTAGCGACCTTGCTCTTTATTTTTTTTAGCAATAAAGGCTTTTAGCTCATCAAGTTGAGGTTCAATACCTTGTTCATTATGCCATTCAAACCACTCTTCAACATCTAACACAACATAATGATGAACTTTCAAGCAAAGTTCACCATTTTTTAGCCATACATCAGGGGAGCGTGTCGGGGAAAATTTATACCACGAACAGTAAGTGTAACCATGGTTTTTTAAGTTTGCTTCGATATAAAAGCTACAAATAATTGAAAAAGCCACATACAAGGGAACACCATAAAGCAATGACTTTATTAGATGTTTAGCAGTTTTATTATTTTCTTTCCCTAACAACTTTTGAACACCGCCTATAATAGCAATAATAGGAAATGGTACTAAAAAAACAGCTGGAGCTAGGTAACCTACCTCACTAATGTAATATAGCTCATCATTAATAATTAAATGATTTTTCACACCTACGTAAGTACCATACATGTATCCATAAGCCAAAAGCAGCAATAATATAAATGTCAGACAAATAATCACTTTTTTATTGAGTTCAAAATCTGAAAAATTTCCTTCAGATTCTTTTCCCCTAAAAAACAGCATGAAGTTCCTTTTTAGATAGAATTATATTCTTATATTTTAACGACCTTGCTCTTTACGCGCTTTAGTAATGAATACTTTAAGTTCATCAAGTTGAGGTTCAATACCTTTATTGTCATGATATTCAAACCATTTCTCAACGTCTAAAGCAACAATTGCACCCTCTTTCAAACAAAAACGGCTATCTTTTAACCACACATCAGGTGAGCGCGTCGGGGAAAATTTATACCAAGAGCAGTAAGTATAACCATGCTTTTTTAAGTTTGCTTCTATGTAAAAACTACAAACAAATATAGAAACAAAAAACAAGGCTATACCAATAGTTGAAGTTTTTATCATAAATTTAAATGTTTGATCGATTTTATAATTAAAAACTTTCTGAATAATTGCGACAACCATAAAAAATGGAAAAGGTAAAAAGAATATCGCGGGTGCTAGCAGGCCAGTCTCGCTAATATAAAAACGTCTTGAGTCCAGAAGTAAATGCTTAAAAACACCTATGTATGATAAATACA
The DNA here is from genome assembly GCF_032716425.1 of Pseudoalteromonas sp. N1230-9. Classification (NCBI taxonomy): domain Bacteria; kingdom Pseudomonadati; phylum Pseudomonadota; class Gammaproteobacteria; order Alteromonadales; family Pseudoalteromonadaceae; genus Pseudoalteromonas; species Pseudoalteromonas sp. N1230-9. The sequence goes on along the minus strand of NZ_CP090419.1, from coordinate 508,328 downwards.
ATAAAGTGGCTGTAAATATTGAAAAGAGTAAGAAACTAAACAAATGTAAAAACTTAGCTTTTAAAGTAAGTTCTTGAAACTTTTCATCTGATTTTTCCCACTTTAAAATTAGCATGAAGTTCCTTTTTAAAATATATTATATTAGGCTATTTTATCGTCCCTGCTCTTTGTTTTTTTTAGCAATAAAGGCTTTTAGCTCATCAAGTTGAGGTTCAATACCTTGTTCATTATGCCACTCAAACCACTCTTCAACATCTGACACAACATAATGATGAACTTTTAAACAAAGCTCACTATTTTTCAGCCATACATCAGGTGAGCGTGTTGGCGAATACTTATACCATGAACAATAAGTGTAGCCATGGTTTTTTAAATTTGCTTCAATGTAAAAGCTACAGATAATGGAAAAAATAAAATATAGAGGAATAGCAAAACACATTGATTTCAGCATAAGAATACTTGTTTTATCATTCTTATAATCTAATGCTTTTTGGATTCCTGCTATAATAATAAAAAGTGGAAATGGAATAAAAAATATCAAAGGTGCCGCATAGCCAAACTCACTAATATAAAACAAACTGTCATCAATAAGTATATGATTAACTAAACCATAATATGACCCATATATGTAACCCCAGCCCATACCAAGAAAAAAAATAAAGGCTAAAAAAAATATTATTTTATTTTTAAGTTTGAGGTCAGAAAACCTCTCTTCTGACTTTTCCCACTTCAATAACGACATGAGCCACCTTTGATATTTAGTTTTGGTACACCAAACAAAGAGTAAAAGTAGTTTGACAGGCCATCACAATGAACCTCCTCCAAAACAGGCTTTTTGGGTGTAAGTTTTATAATTCCTTCCGCGATTTTAACCTCTATAACTCTAAGTTCTTCGGCCAAATACCTTACTAAGTTATCAATTTCATTTTTAAATATCATCGACAAAACGGTAAATCCAGTTCCTACTGCGACAACTATAATTAAAGGGATAGAAGCTGAAGTTATGACTACCGCACCTAAAAAATATTTTGCTAAGGTAGTTATCAGTAATGTTGTAGCTATTGTCGCCCCCACAACTGCCATATCAACAGCAACACCTGCAACGAAGTCATGCCATGTTGTTTCATCCCTCAAAACAAGATCCAATGCATGAAAAGAGACGGAGACGATCAAAGTAACAATAAACCCACCCTTCATTGACTTTGCCGCTTCTAACCTGCCCACACCAACTGTAAATAACTTTGGATTACTTGCTAAGTATCGGGTCCCTGTTAAGTGTTCACGGATTCGTGGGTATGAGTCTATAATTATGGCTGGCGAGCCGTTATACACTTTGATTTTAAACTTGCCGAACACATTTCCCTGCTGTTTAAGTGCTGCAGCTAGTACAGTAAGCGATCTTACATCATCAAACAAAGGATATAAGCCTACACCGAACTTTAAATCACCTTTAATTCTTTCCCATTTATTAGATACAGAGTTATATTCTTTTAACTGCGCATCAATCCAATCAACAGCTTGTGCACGAGAATACCCCTGTTTCATTTTTACGGAAATAATGTAGTCAACAAACTCCGCTGAGTTCATGATTAACATTGTATGATTATTACTGGCGAGTATGTTTTGAATTTGTTGTTGGCGCTGCCTTTGAGCAATTGCGCGACGAGCATGTGCAGACATAGTAATTTCCTTATAAATTGACTAATTCCATTCGTCTCTATTTTAAACACTAAAGAAGTTAATTCAATGTTTGGTTAATCAGAAATGTCTGTAATTAACGCTTATCTCAAATAATAAAAGCCGCAAATTGCGGCTTTTAAAGTAAAAGATTAACAGCTATTAGTTATTAAGTTCAGCCGTTTTTAGCTCGTCTTCAATATCGCTTATTTCATCAATAAAGGTTTCGAGCTGTTGCTCTACAAGGCTATTCGCATGGGCAAAGTAGGCTAAATGAAACACTGCATCCCCTTCGTTTACAAGTGGCATCGTTTGCTGGCCAATAACAATACCACTGCGGGGTGCCAGTAGCTCAAGCTCAGCATCGCCTAATGGACTACTTATATAAGCGAGCACCTGCCCTTTCATCACTCGCTCACCAAGGGATACTTGCGCACGGACAATACCATCCACTTCGGCACGTATCCAGCTCGTCGAACTTGCAATCACTGGCTCAGGAAGCTTTTTAGCACGCTTGCCACGCACCATTTTTAAATGGCGCATAACATAATCAACCCCTTGCACGCCTGCGGCAATGGCAATTGGGTCAAAGCGCAGTGCCTCTCCCGCTTCATAAGTGATAACAGGAATGCCTAAATTGGCCGCTTCACTACGCAATGAGCCATTACGCAATGAGGCGTCAATCACTGCCGGCGTACCAAATGCTTTAGCCATAGCTGCAGTCTCGGGGTCACTTAAGTTGGCTCTGATCTGTGGCAAGTTAGTACGATGGATTGCGCCAGTATGTAAATCAATAATATGCGTACAATGCACTGCTACTTGAGTAAAAAACGCATTCGCCATACGCCCTGCTAACGAGCCTCGTGTTGAACCAGGAAAACTACGATTCATATCACGGCGGTCAGGTAAATAACGCGACTTATGGATAAAGCCAAATACATTCACAATCGGTACAGCAATAATGGTTCCACGCAATTGCTCTGGGTCGATTTTAGCAAGTAACTGTCTTACAACTTCAACCCCGTTTAACTCGTCACCATGAATTGCAGCACACACCATTAGCACAGGCCCTTGCTGCACTCCATTTACAACTTCAATCGGAATATTCAACGGTGAGTGGGTATAAAGCTTTGCAGCCTCAATCGAAAACGCTTTGCGTTCTCCAACCCCAACAGTATCACCCAAAATTGAAAACGGTGTATTTTTCTTAACCTTTGCCACGCACTGTTCCTTTTAATAGAGCGCTTATATCAATAGCAGGTAAAGGCCTAGCCTTTACCACGCGTTGCTGTTCTTTTTGATGCCGCTGTTTTTTCAATAAACTCGACAATCATGCCAGCAATGTCTTTACCTGTTGCAACTTCAATGCCTTCAAGGCCTGGTGACGAGTTTACTTCCATCACCAATGGACCACGTGCTGAGCGAAGTAAATCAACGCCCGCTACATTCAAGCCCATTGCTTTAGCTGCTGCAACAGCGGTTTTTCTTTCTTCTGGGGTAATACGAACCAAAGTCGCGCTACCACCACGGTGTAAGTTAGAACGGAATTCACCTTCTTGGGCTTGACGTTTCATCGCCGCAATCACTTTATCACCTAATACAAAACAGCGAATATCCGCACCGCCCGCTTCTTTGATGTACTCTTGCACCATGATATTGGCTTTTAAACCCATAAACGCTTCGATTACACTTTCTGCCGCTTTACGTGTTTCAGCTAATACCACGCCGATACCTTGTGTACCTTCAAGTAACTTGATTACAACAGGCGTACCACCTACCATGCTTAGTAAGTCTTTTACATCATCAGGTTTACTCGCAAACCCTGTTACTGGCATGCCTACGCCTTTACGTGACAATAGTTGTAATGAACGTAACTTATCTCGTGAGCGAGTAATTGCGACTGATTCGTTCACAGGGAATACACCCATCATTTCAAATTGGCGTAATACTGCGCAGCCATAAAAAGTCACTGATGAACCAATGCGCGGTACAATTGCATCAAAATCTTTTAAATTTTCACCGCGGTAATGTATTTCAGGTTGCTCTGAATTGATGTTCATATAACAACGTAGTGCATCAATCACTTTTACTTCATGACCACGCTGCTCAGCAGCTTCAATCAAGCGACGTGTTGAATATAAATTTTGGTTGCGTGATAAAATACCAAGTTTCATAGTTAAAAACCTTAACTGATAAACTCATACACGTAAAAACGTGTGATAAGTCCTTTTCTATAATAAATGAGATAAAGCCGGATCAACGACTATGCGGTTTTCCATTGCTGTACGCCCTAACAACATTCTAAACTTCATTGTTGAACGGTTACTTAAAGTCACCCTTACAGGCCAGCTTTGGTTTCCTGCGACTAATTTTGTTTCGATAAAGTAGCGAAGTTCGCGCTGACCACTTGAGCTGGTCACATACTTACGCTCAACAACTTTTGCGCGGCACTCTACTATTGTTTCTTCATCGTCTTGTAAAGGGTGGGTTGAAAATTTCACCCAGTTCTCACCATTTTCTGAAAACTCTTCAACATCAAAAGCATGAATACACGAAGTACGCGCACCAGTGTCCACTTTCGCTTTGATCTTATCAATTCCCAGTTCAGGTAAGCTCAACCATTCGCGCCAGCCAACAATAATTTTTGCAGTCATTAATGTGCCCTCTATAAAAAAGTGTCTTATACGCTACAGAGCTAGAAACACCAACGAAATATATTTATCCCCTCGATAAATCGATTTAATTGACGTAGGCTAAACTATAATCAACTATATCGCACTATTTGTAAAACGAGAGTTCAATATGATCAATGGGTTACTTCATGTCTTAATTTTAGACGAGCAAGGCGGTGCGCGTGCTATTGACAATAGTACTGAGCTGCAAAATTGGCAACCCGAACACGGAAAACTTTGGGTTCATATGGATTATAGTCAGCCTGAGGCGATTCAGTGGCTTGAAAGCAGTAATCTATTAACTGATTACGAATTAGCATCATTGACAGCAGATGAGACACGCCCGCGCCTGACTAAAGTTACCAATGGCACTATGCTATTTTTGCGTGGCGTTAATCTAAATCCTGCGCAAAGCCCTGAAGACATGGTGTCTTTACGTTTATTCATTAATGAAAACATCATAGTGACAACTCGCAAACGTCGTTTGCTCTCTGTACAAGATGTTGTTGCGTCATTTAATGATAGTAACGGCCCCTGTTCAATCTCTGAATTAGTGTGTGATTTGGCACAAAATTTAACATCACGCATGCAAGGTGTGATTGATAGTCTTGATGACACGTTAGATATTTTTGAAGATGAAATTGACGAACCAAATAAAGGCTTTGATAACCAAGCGTTAGCGCAAATGCGTCGCCAAACCATTGCTCTAAAACGCTATTTAAGGCCACAAAAAGAAGCCCTTATCACTTTATTAAACAATAAGTACAAGTGGTTAGATGAAGATGATAAAGCACGTTTAAACGAAACAACCAACATGTTAATTCGCTTTTTAGAAGAGCTAGACAGCTCAATTGAGCGCGCGCAAATCATTCAACAAACTATTGCTAATCAAGTGTCTGAGCAACTTAATCAACGTATGTATGTGATGTCGGTTGTCGCGGCACTTTTCTTGCCACTGGGCTTTTTAACAGGCTTATTAGGTGTGAATGTTGGCGGTATACCAGGTACTGAAAACCCCTATGCATTCAGCGTATTTTTAATATTTTTAGTCGTGCTTACTGTCGGTATTGGCATTTACTTTAAAAATAAAAAGTGGCTCTAACTAGGGTTAAACAACAACTACTGAAGTAATTAAATCAAGGCGAACGTTATGTTCGCCTTTTGCAGTTGTAATAATTAAGTGTTCACCATCGGGGTGTATTATTTTCAAATTTACTGCTTTGCCCTGAAGCTGCTCACCAGAATCTAATGTGATCAACAACTCAGCGTTTTGCATACACCAAAGCTCATATTGATCGTAGTCAGCACAAGGTATTGGACTATAAGTCATATTTTTATCTTTAAAAGAATACAAGTTCGACTAGTGTAGAAAATAATAACAGTATCAGCAAACCACATTCTCACTCACAAGCTAGCCGACTATTTGACTTAGGTAGCCAAAATTAAAGAGCTAACTAGTAAGTTTAAAATGCGTATCACATTTTAAAGTTAATCAACTCGAAAACTAATCGTTACAATATTATACGTGCTATCAACCTGATTACCGGCAACGACAGCCTTTCCTTCAACAGGGTAATCACTGGAAATAATATAGGTTCCTTTCTCTTTATTGGTAACAGTTAATTGCCCTTTTTTATCGGTTGTTATTTTTAATTGCTGGCTAGGTGTTTGCACTAATACAGCATGATCAGCAACAGGGTTATTTTTATAAACAAGTGTAAAGGTGTTCCCGTTTGCTTTGCTTGGCACGAACTCAAGCTCTTGTTTAGCTTTGGTATCTTGACGGCCAGCCTTAGCAAAAAGCTTAGCCGCTTGGAGCTTATCCGCCTCTTGTTCTGAGGTTTTCTCCATTTTCCAAGGTTCCCATAAATCATCTATGAAAGCTCTTACATCACCTTGCTCTTTTACCTCAGCTAACCAATAGTTTTGGTGTTGAGTAAGCGCTAAAGTCGACTGACTATCATTAACAAATACCTGTGCATTTTTTAGCCTTGCAATAATATCGCCAGATTCAGGTTCACCTGGCTCTCCTAAATACAGTTTTATATCATCGCCTTTTGCAGACTTTACCAACCAAACTTCATGTGCATTTGCAAAACTACTGCCGATAAGTGCAGTAATAAAAAGTAAATTCTTTAAGCAGTTCATTAAGTTTCCTTTTAAGCTTTAATGGTGTGTCTATCAACATAAAACGCAGTTTGAAATCAACAGTACAAGAGAAACTAAGTACACTTGCGTATAGCTATGCCGAAACAAGGTTAACAATAATGATTATCAATTAAACTTGCAATTAAAAAGGAAATTTAAAGTATTTTAAGTAACAGACTTAAACGCAGGAACATAAAATACAAATAAGTTTAATGAATTACTTATAAGGGATGATGTTTGAACAGGCTTAAATATGCAGCTTTACTATCGTAAGTAAGTAGTTTGATGGAGGAATGATAAGTTTAAAAAGGAAATAAATAGCGGAGCAAATGGCGCTCTCGGCAGGGATCGAACCTGCAACTTAGCCTCCGGAGGGCCACGTGATATCCATTTCACCACGAGAGCACATTTGTCGTCATCAATACTGACTCGCGATATCAGTATGACAACTCGGCAATGATAATGGCATCTTGCCTTAAATGCTAGCATCTAAAGCCCTATATGCTTATAAATTCAGCAAATTGCATTAAAACACTTCACATTCGGGCAGAACCACGGTATTAACGTATACTTAATAAATTAAATAACAAATGGCACTCATTGCCGTGTAAGGGGAATTTGAATATGAGTTTAATGTCTACAGAGCAAGTTGCAGAATTTTTAGGTGTAAAAGTCGAACGTGTTAAACGACTTGCTCGCGAGCATTTACTAATCTCGAAATCACAAGATGACAAAGGTGAGCCTTTATTTGAACCAGAAGATGTAAAAAAGTATAAAGAACTCGCCGAGCGAATTGGCGGCCTTTAATTTTTTACTTCCTTAATAAAGTGGTTAAGCTGTGTAAGCAGTGGCGCCACTTTATCCATTGCACCGCGTTGTTCATACCAACAAATACACAATAGTAAAAATACAGCATGAAACGCAGCGAGCTTTTCAAGCGATAAGCTGAATTCACGGTGTTCGCACACAAGTGATTGGTAGTTTTTAAGTAACTGCAGTTGCTGCGAATCATTGAGTCCAAAACTCACCACCAGCGCAGCCAAGTCAAAATAAACATCATTACTTTTGGCATATTCAAAGTCGATTAAAAACATACCCGTCTCATTCACAATGATATTTTCTTTCACTAAATCATTATGACAAAAACCCATGTCTTTAGGCGCTGAAGCAATATAAGCCAGAGACTGCTTAATTAACTCAGCATGTTGCTGATAACGCGCTGTTTGCTGGTAGTAATTAATTTCGTAGGCAATATCCATCGGCTCGGTTAGCACAGGATAACGATGTAAATTAACTAAGTCGGGCAATAAGCTACTACAAAAATCACCGCTGGCAATGCTGCCTGCCACGTATTCGAAAATAGCCGTATCGGTTGCTTGCTCTAACCAAAGTGGGGCTGGGCAGCAGCTTTGCTTTGCAAAATGCCCTTGCGCTGCAAGGCCTATCGCCGGCCAGTGGTCGCGATAGTGCTTAACCAAAAAATCTTGGCTTGCTGTTTTAACTAGGTAGTTATCATTGCTTAGCCCCTCAACCAGCGGGCTGATTGAAGTAATAACTAAACGTGAGTTAAAGCGCGTAAATAGCGCATGAATTTGTTGCTCTGTTTTCATTATAGCTGTGCAAGTGGCTTAGCTTGATGTTGCTCGTATTCTTCATACCAAGTTTTAAAGCCCCACGCCGCCATAACCGTATAAAAAACAAATAAAACGAGTGTTGGGTAATACCCTTTTTCAAAGTACAGGTACATTGATGCAGCATCAATCACAATCCAGTATAACCAATTTTCGAGCACCTTTTTAGCAACCAAATAAGTCGTAACAACAGCAAAACAGGTTGTAAAACTATCAAGGTAGGCAAAATCAGCATGGGTATAATTAGCCATTACAAAGCCAATAATCACTGAAATTAATGAGGTTAAAAGCAAGATAACAGCATGTTTTTTTAACGACCATGAAATAATCGGAAGATGATCTTTATTATTCATCCCTCGACGCCAGACCATCCACCCATATACCGCCATATACATGTAATAAAAATTAAGTAGCGACTCCATCAAAAGAGCGCCATTCCAATACATTACGGTATAAATAAAGGTACTTATAAAAGCGGCGGGCCAGCACCACAGGCTTTCTTTAATCGCAAGTAGTAAATACGCCATTGACAGTGCAACTGCAATATATTCCCAAAGAGACATCGCAGTAAATCCTGCAAACGTGTCTGTCAAAAAATCCATGCTTTACTGTAACCTTGTGGTATTAATCATCGCTAGGCGATAAATCGCCATGTAAAAACTTACACACAAAAATCGCTTTACCAAACTCTTCATAAGAACGTTTGATTTCAGTATTCAATACAGACATCACTAAATCATAATCACCGAAAATCTGGGTAGACAAGGTATTGGTGATTACTTTAAGCCCTTCATAACTGTTTACACGGTCAATAAAACCTTTGATAAATGGAATGTAGTCTTGATGTAGTGGGTACTTACTGATCTCTACTGAAAGTTTCATTATGAGTTACCGAGTCTTTGAAAAGTATGGCATTGTAACCCGCTTATACTAACAAGTCATGGCTATGGCTAGTTTTTAGTGTAAAATCAGCCCCGATAAACTTTGAGGATTCATAATGGCACGCCGCATCACTTACAAATTTAAAAACCAACCTCGCGAAATCAATTTTGCTAAAGATAAATACCGCGATATGTACCATGCGATTGCAGCGGCTGAAGGTATTGATTTAACAAGTTATTTAAAAATGGAGCAGCAAGTCGAAATGACTTCAAAAGGCTCCTCAGCAGTGCGTAACTTTCGTGATCAAGAGTTTGCACGAATGGGGTTTACCGACGTGTATTTCATTAAAGAGTAACTACAAGGTTACTCTTGATACTCGTAGCTTACGCGTGGGGTAATATTACAGAGTAACTCATAAGGAATGGTTGTCGCGCACTGGGCAACTTCTTCAACGGGAAGCTCAGGCCCCCACATGATCACTTCATCACCCACTTTGATATTGTCGAGGTTATCACCAATATCAACCGTGATCATATCCATCGCCACACTGCCAACAATGCCGTAACGTTGTGATTTAATAACGACCGGTGTGCCCTGCTCTGCGTGTCGTGGATAACCATCACCATACCCCATCGCGACCACAGCAAGCTTGGTTGGTTTATCGCTGTGCCAACGACCGCCATAACCAACACACTGATTCGCGTCAACATCACGAATCGCAATAACACGGGTTTTTAAACGCATCACAGGTTCTAAGCCATGTTGTTGACCAATACTATTTAGCATAGGCGACACCCCATACAGCATCAGCCCTGGTCGAACCCAGTCACCATGTCCGTTAGGCCATGCGATAATGCCTGCGGAGTTTGCCAAGCAATGACGCTGACCTTTTCCTGCAACCAAGCCATCAAACAAAGCAATCTGCTGCGCAGTTTTATCATCGTTAATATCATCAGCACATGAAAAATGAGTCATCAACTTAATGTTATTGTGCGCATTTTTACTGGCTTTTAGGCGGCTATAAAACCCTTCAAACTGTGACGGTGAAATACCTAAACGATGCATGCCGGTATTCACTTTTAACCAACAAGCAATAGGCGCATCTAACTGTGCTTCTTCAAGCACTTTTAGCTGATTTTCATCATGAATAATGGTTTGAAAATTATTCGCTAAAAGAATGGGTAAATCATCTTTATGAAAAAAGCCTTCAAGCAACACTATAGGTTTTGTCAATCCACCGGCACGAAGCGCTAGCGCTTCGTCAATGCGTGCAACCGCAAATGCATCCGCATCATTTAAGTATTGGGCGATTTTAACTAAGCCATGACCATAAGCATTCGCTTTTAATACAGCCATTACTTTGCAATCAGGTGCAAAGCGCTTCACCTGTGCTAAATTGTGAGCAAGCGCTTTTAGGTTAATTTCAGCAATGGCTAAACGCATTAATATTCATCATCCATTGCAGGACCCGCGTAGTTATCAAAACGCGAGAATTGACCTTGGAAGGTTAAACGTACTTTACCGATCGGGCCGTTACGTTGCTTACCTATGATGATTTCGGCCACGCCTTTTTCTGTACTGTCTTCGTTATATACTTCATCACGGTAAATAAACATGATTAAGTCGGCATCCTGCTCGATTGAGCCCGATTCACGTAAGTCGGAGTTGATTGGGCGTTTATCGGCACGTTGCTCTAGGGTACGGTTAAGCTGCGATAGTGCAATAACCGGACATTGCAGTTCTTTTGCCAGTGCTTTTAATGAACGTGAGATTTCAGCAATCTCTAAGGTACGGTTATCCGACAAGCTTGGCACACGCATTAACTGCAAGTAATCGACCATGATCATACTAATACCGCCATGGTCTCGAGCAATACGGCGCGCACGCGAGCGCACATCCGTTGGAGTTAGGCCCGATGCATCATCAACATACATCTTACCTTTTTCCATTAACAAGCCCATGGTTGACGACAGACGCGCCCAATCGTCGTCATCAAGCTGACCGGTACGAACCTTAGTTTGATTAATTCGGCCTAGCGATGCCAGCATCCTCATCATGATTTGCTCTGACGGCATCTCTAGTGAGTAAATAAGTACTGGCTTATCTTGTGTCATTGCAGCGTGTTCCGCTAAGTTCATCGCAAAGGTGGTTTTACCCATCGATGGACGTGCCGCCACGATAATAAGGTCTGAAGGCTGCATACCCGCCGTCATTTTATCTAGATCGGCATACCCCGTACTAACACCCGTTACACCATCTTGCGGCGACTGGTAAAGCTCTTCAATCTTATCAACAGTTTTTTCTAGAATGCTGTGTAAGCTCTGTGGGCCTTCAGTGCTTTTTGTACGCTGCTCGGCAATTTTGAATACTTTACTTTCAGCGAAGTCGAGTAAGTCATGGCTGGTACGCCCTTCTGGGCTAAAACCGGCTTCGGCAATTTCGTTTGCAACACCAATCATTTCACGGATAACAGCACGCTCACGCACGATATTCGCGTAAGCATCAATGTTTGCCGCACTTGGTGTGTTCTTCGCTATTTCAGCAAGGTAGGCGAAACCACCTATACTGCTTAACTGATTGTTTTTTTCTAAATTTTCAGAAATAGTGATTAAGTCAATCGGATCACCACCTTCAGCAAGGCTCACCATAGCTTCAAAAATCAGCTTATGGGTGCGGGTATAAAAATCCTGTGCAACCACTAACTCAGCAACACGGTCAAACGCTTGATTATCAAGCATTAAACCACCTAAAACAGATTGCTCAGCTTCTATTGAATGGGGAGGGACTTTTAAGGTATCGACTTGCTTATCTGGTTTGGCCATAACATCACAAAACTAAAATTGAATGGCTCTATTCTATCGACTTGCAAAGGCTGTGCAAATAGTAAAGCGGGAAAACTTCCCGCTTTATTGTAATTGAGTGAAATATTGTAATTGAGTGAACTGTAATCGTTATTTCTGTTTACGAAGTTCAATACGCCCGCTAATGGTATCCATTTCAATATCAGCATCCCCACCGTTAATACTAAATTCTAAATCGCTAGATGGGCCGTATTTCGCTTTAGTCGCTTTGTCACTACTGAGCTCATTTACAATTTTACCGTTAGCATGCGCTTCAATTTCAAACTTTGCCGATACATCAGTTGGGAAGTAAAACTCCGCATCACCACTAACTGATTCAAAACGAATATTAGCATCTTCAAGCAGCTTATTGATGTGAACTTCTGCTTCACCGTTTACGGTATTGATACGCAGCTTTTTAATTGCATCAAAAGCAAAGTCGATATCACCGTTTACGTTTTCAAGACGCACATCTTGCGCTTTGGTCTTTGACTTAATGTCGCCATTCACCGCGGTAAAACGTAAAGCACCTAGCGAGTTTTTATCGTTAATTTCGCCATTGACGGTTTCAAAGCGAATATCTCCGTTCAGGTCATGAGCATTTACATCCCCATTGACCGTTTCAAAGCTCATGTTGCCACTTATATTGTGCACTGTAATATCGCCATTGACGGTATCGATCTCAGCGCCCGCTTCAAGCTCTTTGGCACTGACCGTTACATTCACCCCAGCAAACTCAAGCTCACTGCTTTTTGGCATGTAAATAGTTAAACGAGAGCCATCGCCGCTATTCCAACCACTTAAGTTACGCGGCATTTTTACGATAAATTCAACACGGCTGCCTTCAACCTCTAAACGATAACCTTGTGCTTTATCGTCAAGCTCACCTTCGATTTTAAGTTGTGGTTTATCCCACCCTTCAATGCGCACATCACCACGTTGGTTTTCAATAAAAATGCGTTTATTTGCAGGTACATCAATTTGTTCATTAATGGTTTGTCCTGCCATTGCCATCAGTGGCAGTAATCCTAATGTTAAGACTAGTAATTTCATAATTGTTACTCCTAAATCGTTTGCCACTTCGGTGCATGCACCTTGTTAATTAAATCTAATTGTTGCTGATAAACCTGCGATAGCATTTGTAATAAAGCAGGGTTTTCTGGTTCATTCTCGAGAGCCTGCTTGATGGCACTCTCAGCTTCTTCTAACTCTTTTAACTGTTGCTGCCAGTTATCTGTTAATGCAGGTTGGTTTTGATACTGCACTAATAAACCTTGCTTTTGCTTAGTAAAATAATTGCTCATTGCCATCATGCTGTTTGACTCACCGTGTTGGCCTACAAAAAGCTGCACAGTTAAAAGTGCTGCAATACAACAAGCGGCAACAGCAGCGAGCTTATTCCAGCCATGCGTTGGCTTATCTGATTGCTGCGTTTGCGGCCTTGCAATTGCTCGCTCAATACCCTGCCAGAGATCTTTTTCTGGACCAATATCTTGCTTTTGATTAAGCGAGTCATTTAAAAATTGTTCAAATTCTGGCTTACTCATTTTCATACCACTCTTTTAATAACTGCCTTGCACGGTGAAATTGCGATTTACTTGAACCGACTGCCATATCAAGCATGCTTGCTATTTCTTCATGGCGATAGCCTTCAATAGCATGGAGCACAAAAACCATACGTGCTCGCTCAGGTAGTCTCAGCACTAATTTATCGAGACCATTAAAACCGTTGCAATCAGCTGCACTTTGCTCATCCATACCGCTTTGCTCAAAACTCACTACTTTCTGAAACCAGCTTTTGTGTTTGCGAATATAGCTAATCGCAATATTACTGGTGACACTGTGTAACCATGTTGAAAACTGTGAACGCCCATCAAAGTTCGCTATTTTGTGCCATAACTGCACAAACACTTCTTGTGTTGCATCTTCGGCGTGCTCTTTATCTGCAAGTAATCGCAAACAAAGGCTATAAACCCGCTTCACATGCAACTCATAAAGTGTTGCATAAGCACCTTGATCACCGCTTTTAACGCGTTCAATTAAGGCATGCTCACTTTGCTGGACGAACGCTTGTTCTGCATCTATCAACATCCTGGATGTCGTCCTTTATGATTATTATTGTGAATTTAGTGTATTAGACGTAAGGGGAGATTCAAAAGGTTTAAATGAAATTAAATTTTTTTAACGTGTCAGGGCAACTAGTTGACCTGACACTATTTATAGCTAGTTAGTAGACGTGCCTTCACTGTTTTGTTGAATAGTTTCTTCAGTTTTATAACGCCAACCTAAAAACACGATTCGAGCAGGCGTTGATGGTTTTCCACCATTTTGCACTTTTAAAAGGCCAGCATCATAGTGAGCGCCACTGCCCCCTGAGGCAGTAATCGTTGAACCACGAACACTACCAAACAGTTCACCACTGCCCGATAATTTTACTGTTGTTAAAGGTGCGTAAATTGCCGCATATAGATTTGCAGCACCACTAAATTGCACCCCATTCACACCAGTAAATGATGAATAGAATGACAACGATGGATGACCACTTGTCGTTAAGCCCTCTTGCTCTGTGATCACACTCGCACCGGCCCCTATATTAATTTTGCCAGTGATAAGTATCGTTAAGCTGCTATCTTTTTTTATCGTTAAACGCGTGTCCCCTTCCATCGAAAAGTCACCATCAATAAATAAAATAACATCGCCCCCTGAAACTTCCATTTTTCCATCACTGGTCAATTTTAACTTGTCTAGAGCAAACACATATTCCTTACTTGTCGAACCATGTGGTTGGTTTTGAATCTTGGTATCAAATAAAAATACATCACTTAAACTTGGGAGTATCACTTGGCTACCATTCTGGCTAAAAAAGCCCTTTTCATTGGTTAGTTTAAACTGTTGGGTAGCCCCAATTGATAGCGAATGATAACTGTCGGTGTCGCTGTGCAGCTGTGCCATTTTCTCGGGGATGATTAAAGGATCACAGCTTGTATCAGGGTTTGTAGGGTCATAATCTGGAGCACTTGGATCTGCGACTGTGATGGGCTCTACATTTGGGTTCACGTTAAACTTACGATTACTATAGTGCACACCATCTTGCTGATTATTATAGGTATCTTTAAAATTACCCGTTCCACCATACATAATGTCTAAGCTTTCGCCTTGTGTATTATCAATATAAGTTGACCACTGCATAGAAGCATCGCCGTTGGCTCTAACAACCCCAGATACCCGACCACCTTTATGGATATAAAAACCTCGCGTGTATACGTTACCATCAATACGTAAACCACTGCCTGATGAAATATTAACTCCCGTATTTGAGCGTATATTACCAATTATCGGAGATGAGCCATTTAAATAAATAACACCCGTTGCTTTTACGTCACCTTTAATAGGTGAATGCCCTGAAAGAACAACATCTGAATCGCCATCAATTGTCGATACATCACCATCACTCGATTTTGTCTCTTCGTAGCTTCCTTTGCTTGAGTCGTAACTATCGATGGTGCCGCTACCTGACAAATTCACACCTTTACAACCCACCATTGCATTGGTAAATGCCGAACTCCCTTTGCCCCCTTGCACACTAAAACGAGCGACTAAATTGCTTTGAGCATCACCTGCATAACGTTGACCTAAACTTGCAATTTCCAGTTCACCATCAAGGTTTTTGCTTAGTAAAGCGGTAAATTTTGCATCATCGCCAATCACCCCTACACCACTGGCATTACCCGTTTTATCAATTAGTTCATCTATGGCCAGCACACCTTCACGGTTCAATGTTTGCTGTAGTAGTTTAGCTTGCTCGAACACCCCTTTTTCTGCCAATAGGCGGCTATTGAGCTTTTTCTGGAAATTACCACTTAATCGCTCTTGAACAATATTTTCTCGTAATGAACTAAGCACAACAACACTGGCCATTCCGGTTAAAATTAATACTGTTATAAGCGTAAAACCCTGTTGTTTTTTAGACACTATTTCCACCATATGCGTTTACTAAAATAGTGTTTGTTAGAGCAACATCAATATTAATTCCTGCACCAAATTGAGCAGGTAGTTTTTGAGGTTTTACAACAATACTAACCAGCTCTCCAGATAAGCTAAACGACACGCTTTCTAAGCCCGTTAATAAACGCTCAGCGGCAGCACCATTGAGTGAACACATTAAACTACTATTATCTAGGCTATACACTTCAGTCATAACGCCCGTGGTTAAAGTGCCATTACATGCAATCACGCCCTCTGGTTGTGTGATTGTTATGGTTGATTTATCCGCACTAATGGAGGGTACAAGCTGTGTTTGCTTAATGCTGCGGTTGAATACTTTACTGGTATAGCGAATAACTTCTTGCGCATTTTCAAGCTCTTTACTAACTTCAATCGTGCCTTTAATTGCTGCGTATGACAAACTCACACCAGCAAGTAAAAATGCCCCTGCGGCTAAGGCAACCATCAACTCAATAAGGCTAAACCCGCGTGCTAATTTATTCATAGACACACTGCCGACAAGTCAGGAAAACTGGCATTAAGACTTATTTGATTTTCTGCATTATCGGTCATGCGCTCATCAACCCACGCAACATTAATTTGCATATCATCATTATAAGTCGCAGGAATCGTAATTTGATAATCAGCTACTTGGGGGGCCAAACTGGCTCTAAAATCAGCATCTTGGAAAAGTGCGGGGTTAGTTTTTTGAATTTCACAAATGCGAGGCCATATCCGCTCAATACTATTTTGACCTTGGATTAAAGACACCGTGTAGTGAAAGCTATTTGTTGCATATTGTAGCGACTTTAACTGAGCAGCTGCTAAACCAAGTAAAGCGATACCAGCAATCACAACCGAAATCATTACCTCTAATAAAGAAAAGCCAGCTTGCTTTTTCATGCGCATCCCTTTGATGATTCAGCTAACCAGTTTTGACCACTTTTAAGGACACACATTACATAATCTGTGGTATTGGTGTGATTATCTTTAATATCAATTTGGGCTTGCTGGTCTACTTCACCACTTGCACTAACGGTTAGCGCAATTAGGTTTACTGTTACGCCAGCCTTAGTAATTGCAAACTCTTTTAATACAGTATCTGATCCCGCTTCGTTTAAAGTAACTTGCCAGAGATTATTATTGACCACCAATTTAATTTGACGCTCTTGCTTTACAGCTTCACTACGAGCATATTTATAAACACTGTTGAGTTGATTAGCTGTTGTTACAATACGGTCTTGTAGGATTTGCTGACTAAATGACGGAAAAGCAAGACTGACTAAAATACCAATGATCGCAAGCACAACCATTAACTCAATTAAAGTAAACCCAGCCGCTTTATGCACAACAGCTACTCCCAACAATCATTTACAGCAGCACTGTTACTACCGTCATGTTTAATCATGAGTTCACCACAGCGATCTCCAGCCTGAGCTGAGCCAGACTTAGGCGTTGCCTTTAAATTGAAACCACGGTTTTTAAAATCAACAACGGCTCCAGGAGCCTTTTTCGTTGGCGTATACGTAAAGGTGTAGTAATCAGTATTTTGTGTTGTAAATGCATTAGGATAGCCACCATTTCTCGAATATATGCGTTCGAGGCTGGCACCATACTGTAATAAAACTTGTTGGGTATCAGCACGTCTACTATGCTGCATATGCTCGGTATAAGCAGGTAATGCCACACTGTATAAAATACCTAAAATAGCGATGACAATGAGAACTTCTATGAGCGTAAATCCACGTTGTTTATAATTATTATTTGATGATAATTTACTTTTCAACCTTAAATCCTTACCACTTTTTTACGAATCAAATATAAATGACAGCGTTGTCGGTGTCAATTTAAGCAATTTCATATTGAGTACACCAATTATACTAATCAAGAAGAAGGAATTAAGATAAAAGCACTAATGTTTAAAATATAGGTAAGACTATAAAGCTGCTTTTGTACCAATTGAAAAGAAGCGGGTACAAAAAAGCCGTGCTTCAAAGCACGGCTTTTATTACTTAATATTGCTATTAAGCTTCAGCGATAACGATTACTTTAATAGTAGCTGTTACGTCTGAGTGTACTGCGATTGCAACGTCAAATTCGCCAGTCTCACGGATAGTACCTAGAGGTAAACGAACTTCTGATTTAGCAACTTCAACACCAACAGCTGAGATAGCGTCAGCGATGTCACGAGTACCGATTGAACCGAATAATTTGCCTTCGTCACCAGCTTTAGAAACTAGTGTTACTTCAGCTAATGCTTCTAGCTTGTCAGCACGAGCTTGAGCAGCAGCTAGATCTTCAGCGATCTTAGCTTCTAACTCAGCACGACGTGCTTCGAAAGTTTCGATGTTAGCTTTAGTTGCAGGAACTGCCTTACCTTGTGGGAAAAGGAAGTTACGTGCGAAGCCAGATTTAACTACAACCTGGTCACCTAGGCCACCTAGGTTTGCGATCTTGTCTAGTAGAATAACTTGCATGTCTCTACACCTTTTAAAAACTGTTAATCCGCTGCTTACTTATGTAAGTCAGTGTATGGAAGAAGGGCTAAGTAGCGAGCACGCTTGATAGCTGTTGCTAGCTGACGCTGATATTTAGCGCTAGTACCTGTGATACGGCTAGGTACGATTTTGCCACTTTCTGTAACATAGTTTCTAAGAGTAGCTAGATCTTTATAATCGATTTGTTGTACGCCTTCCGCTTTAAAGCGGCAGAACTTACGACGTCTGAAATAACGTGCCATGAGTAAAATTCCTCAAAAAATTCTTTCTATATGTTGAGCATGCAAGACCAATTGGCTTAAGCCATTTCGGCCTTCATGACGGTTTAAAAACCCCGTCACTTGCACTTGTTGCCCAACGTGCAATTGTTGAGTCTGTTGCTGCATTGACGCACCGCTGGCAACCACTTGAAGCCTGACATAACTATTACGGTTAAGGTCTGCTTCAACTTGCATTGATTTATGTTCAAGAACAAAAATACAATGCGGAACACCAGCAGGGCTTTGACTATACTTGGGGGTTTTACAAACAACCCCAGATAGTGTCAGCTGATTCATATAAGGATTAAGCGGTTGGCTCATCTTTTTGTCTCAACTGCAAGCGCCATGCTTGGACTCAAAACGATTAAGCAGCTGGTGCTTCTTTCTTCTCTTCTTTTGCAAGAGGAGATGCTTCAGTTACAGCGTCTTTAGTACGCATAACTAAGTTACGAAGCACTGCATCGTTGTAGCGGAAAGTAGTTTCTAGCTCGCTGATTACTTCAGTAGGTGCTTCAACGTTCATAAGAACATAATGAGCTTTGTGAAGCTTGTCGATTGGGTAAGCCAATTGACGACGGCCCCAGTCTTCAAGACGGTGGATAGTACCACCAGCTTCAGTGATAGAACCAGTATAACGTTCGATCATACCAGGTACTTGCTCACTCTGATCAGGGTGAACCATGAATACGATTTCGTAATGACGCATGGATATTCCTTACGGTTAATAGAGCCTTCTACCGTTTCGGCCAGTCGGTTTAAGGCAAGGAATTAAATTTAATAAGCCGAAATGAGCGCGCATTTTACGCTTAGATTGATAATTAAGCAAGATAAAACAGCAAGCCAAGTTAGATTCTTGTACTGAATTATTGCTTTCTACGCTATAAAAACAAAAAACCCAGCCGAAGCTGGGTTTTTGAGATTCTGAAAAACTAAAATTACTTGATTTTAGCTTCTTTGAAAATCACGTGTTTACGAGCTTTAGGATCGTATTTTTTGATTTCCATTTTTTCAGGCATGTTACGCTTGTTCTTGTCGGTAGTGTAGAAAAAACCAGTACCAGCAGTTGAAACTAAACGGATCTTATCGCGCATGATTCAGTTCCTTAAACTTTTTCGCCACGAGCACGGATTTCTGTAAGAACCGCGTCGATGCCTTTTTTATCGATAATACGCATACCTTTAGTCGTAGTGCGTAATGTTACAAAACGTTTTTCACTTTCAACCCAAAAACGGTGCGTTTGTAGGTTAGGTAGGAAACGACGTTTAGTCGCGTTTCTCGCGTGTGAACGGTGGTTACCAACCGCTGGACGCTTACCTGTAACTTGACATACTTTAGACATGTCTATATATCTCCAATAACTTCGCTCGAGCTTAATTTTCCCTTAGGCCATGTATTTGTGCCCCGGGATAAATCGAAGGGCGCTCTTTATACAGCTTATGCAGGCAAAGATCAAGTAACAGATCTTATCCAATCAGCTCATGTGTAAATTTGATAGCGGCCAATTATAATGATCGAAAGCCCTTAGGGAAAGTAAAAACTGCATTTAAATTAAACTAATTTCTAAAAAACCGCTAAACTGCTCATTTTTAACACACTCCTGTCTTAGCTTCGCTTAAATTAATCCTCGTTCAGCAAACGAAACACAGTTTTTACCGCCCACAATGATGTGATCAAGCACATTAATATCGACTAACGAAAGTGCTTGCTGCAATTTATGAGTAATTAACTTGTCTGCTTCACTAGGCTCCGCTACTCCACTTGGGTGATTATGAGCAAAGATAAGTGCCGCCGCATTCTGCTTTAAGGCTGCCTTAACCACCTCACGGGGATACACAGAAGCAGCATTTATAGTGCCATAAAAAAGCACTTCATCTTTTATTAATCGATTTTGGCTATCTAAATAAAGCACCATGAATACTTCTTGTTGCAAGCCCCGTAATTGAATAGTCAGGTAGTCATACACTGCTTGAGGAGAGTTAAATACCTCTTCTCGCTGGCATTGCTCAAGTAAGTAACGTCGGCTTAACTCTAATACCGCTTGTAACTGTACATACTTTGCAGTCCCTAACCCTCTTTGAGAACAAAACGCTTGCTCACTGGCATTAAATAAATTCTGCAATGTACTATTAATACGTAATAAGTGTTCAGCCAATTCAATCGCATTCATACCTGCAACACCTGTGCGTAAAAAGATAGCTAACAATTCTGCATCTGAGAGCGCTTTAGCGCCTTGTGAAAGCAGCTTTTCACGAGGTCGAGCTGACAATGGTAAATCCTTTAACGACATCAAAGTACCTCAAAAAGAAACAAACAGATTAAACTGTACAACAAAAGTTTCTTTTTTCCTTCCTTTAAAAAAGAAAACTTCATGAAATTGGCAAAGATTTGCTATCGTTAGCGCATATCGAGCAAAGTTAAACTTTATGTAATGACAAAATCAGCAAATAAAAAAATCTTACTAGGTATAAGTGGCGGCATTGCAGCTTATAAATGTGCAGAGCTAGTGCGACGCTTAAAAGACACTGGCTGCGAAGTAAAAGTGGTTATGACAGAGTCAGCCAAGCACTTTATTACCCCTTTGACGATGCAAGCCGTCAGTGGAGAGATTGTGTCTGATTCATTACTTGACCCTGCAGCTGAAGCCGCAATGGGACACATTGAATTTGCCAAGTGGGCAGATTTGATTTTAGTGGCGCCTGCAACCAGCAATGTATTAGCAAAAATGGCGATGGGTATAGCTGATGACCTACTCACCACGCTTTTATTAGCAACGCCAGCCAAAGTGGCTGTCGCACCGGCGATGAACCAACAAATGTACGCACATCCAGCAACGCAGGCTAACCTTAATACTCTCGCCGAGCGCGGGGTAGCAATTTGGGGGCCTGGTAAAGGCTCGCAAGCCTGTGGTGATGTAGGTGCGGGGCGTATGCTAGAGCCTCATGAACTGGTAGCACTGTGTACACAGCCAGACATTGAGCCATTACTTACTGGCAAAACCATTACAATTACAGCAGGGCCAACCAGAGAAGCTCTCGATCCGGTGCGTTATATTTCTAATCACAGCTCAGGAAAAATGGGTTATGCCCTTGCCGAGGCGGCACTTGCTTTAGGTGCAAAGGTAAACCTGATTTCAGGGCCGGTGACAATTAAAGCACCAGCGAATGCAAAACTCACTCACATTGAAAGCGCTGAGCAGCTTTTAATCGCATCAATGGAACTTGCTGTACAGTCTGATGCTTTTATTGGCTGTGCTGCCGTTGCCGATTACCGCGCAGCCGCAATTGAAGATCAAAAAATGAAAAAACAAGGTGATGAACTCACACTCACCTTAGTTAAAAACCCAGATGTCATCGCTAACGTTGCTGCACTTAACGAAAACCGCCCATACACGGTTGGCTTTGCCGCCGAAACACAAGATGTTGCAAGCTATGCTCAAGGTAAATTAAAAAATAAAAATCTCGACATGATCTGTGCAAATGATGTGTCAAAAGAAGGCCTTGGCTTTAATTCTGATCATAATGCTTTAACACTGTTCTGGCACAATGAGCAGCAAGATTTAGCGGTTGGTAGCAAAAAAGATTTAGCGATGAGTGTTATGAGAGAGCTTGCCAAGCGTTTGTAAAAATGCTGGAAAGAAGCTGAATAAAACATTAACATAAGCCTCTCATTTGCACAAAAAATGGCTTGTCTGAGTCTATACAGCGCAAGTAATAAATTATAAGAAAGGAATGGTCATGCCTGCGACAAAAAGAAGTAATCGCAAAGAGCAGATTCTGCAAGCACTCGCACAAATGTTAGAAACCAGCCCAGGTCAACGTATCACTACTGCCAAACTAGCGGCTGAAGTGGGCGTATCTGAAGCTGCGCTTTATCGTCATTTTCCGAGTAAAGCGCGGATGTTTGAGGGCTTGATTGAGTTTATTGAAGATACTCTGCTATCGCGTATTAACCTCATTCTAGAAAATGAAAAAGAGAGTCAAACACGCGTATACAATATATTGCTTTTACTATTAGCATTCGCCGAAAAAAATCCAGGTATTACCCGTATTTTAACTGGTGATGCCTTGCAAGGTGAGCAAGAGCGCTTGCGTGAACGTGTGCAAGGCTTATTCGAAAAGCTAGAAACGCAATTTAAGCAAGTTCTTCGTGAACGTAAGCTTCGTGAAGGTAAAGCATTCCAATCTGACGAAACAACGTTAGCCAACTTCTTACTGGCTTATGTTGAAGGTAAGATGAATCAATTCGTGCGCAGCGACTTTAAAGCGAAACCGAGTGCGCAATTTGAAAAACAATGGCCTGAACTGAAAAAGATTTGGTTGTAAGTTAGCTGTAGGCGCGATTTAATATCGCGCAACAGTCTAATCAAAAGTACGCGGGTAACCCCGCTGTGCCCTCTTATTAAAAAACCTACCGAAAAGTTTTTAGGCTTACAGCTCAACTTCCTAAATAAGCAACTTATCGTATCTACTCGAATTGTTTACTAAAAACGCTACACTGAACGCGTAAATTTAAAAACAACGAGAAGATAAATGAAAGCGCAATTATCACTTTTGAGCTTAGCCTTAGTGGCAAGCCTTGGTAGTGCACAGCTCAGTGCAAAAGAAGCTCTGCAATTTAAAGACGTGTTTGATTTTAAATACGCAAAAGGCACCCAACTGTCTGAAGATGGCCAAATTCTTACTTTCAGTGCCGACCCTTATCGCGGCAATGCACAAGGTCAGGTTTATGCATTAGACAATAACACCCTCCTTGCAAGCGTTGAGCGCGGTACTCGCCCTACAATTAATAAAGCGGCAAATTGGGTGGCGTTTACTCAGGTACCGACCCTACTTGAAAAAGAAACCACCAAGAAAAAAGACGAACTAAAAAACAACCTTGTTTTAGTCAATACTAAAAACGGTGAGCAACAGACATTTAATGATGTAAAAGACTATGCGTTATCAGATGACGGTGTTTGGCTTGCTTACCGACTCGATAAGAAAGCAGATAAAAAAGACGACCAAGAAAAAGACGAAAACAGCAGCGAAATCAAACCAGATAAAAAAGATAAAAGCTTTGATTTAGTGCTTGTTAACCTTCAAGACAAAACCACTCACACCCTAAACAATGTGTTTAGCTATGCAATGAGCAGCACCGGCGAGCAATTACTTGCAAGCCAAAGCTTTAGTGATGGTGCCGACAACCAAGTTGTATTAGTTACGCTTAACAATGACTTTGCTACCAGCGTACTGATTGATGAGCCTGGTGTGGTTGCCAATAAAATTGCCTGGCAACCAAATAGTAATACCGCAGCGCTGTTAATTGGTAACTACGTTAATGATGATACACGACGTCGCGACCATACCTTACAACTTTTACAAAACGGTGCCCTATCGACCATAAACTCAGCTGATAATAGCTGGACTATTGGCAAAACAGCCTCACTAACATGGTCTGAAGATGGTGCTCGTTTATACTTTGAAAATCATCCGAAGTTAACGGCAAAGATCGAAGCAAAAGAATACACAGACGAAGCCTCATTATATGATTTCGATACCATTCGCGACCATAAAGGTCTTAATGTTTGGCACAATAAAGACACTGAAATTAAGCCACGTGAAGAGCAACAGTGGAATGAAAATAACAAGCTTCGTCATTATAAAGCGGTGTATCATGTAAACGGTCAGCAGGTTGTGCAGCTAAGTACACCAAGTATGCCTGAGGTTTCACTTAACACTAACCGCGAAGCGCTATTAAGCTATTCAGACCTGCCTTACCTAGAACGCATAATGTACGGTGGTTTTTACGCAGATTATTTCAGTGTTGACGTTAAAACAGGTAAACAAACCGCTATCGTCAACGATTATCCATTTAGACCCAGCCTTGCGCCAAATGGTCAATATGCGGCATTTTTTCAAGACAGCCAAGTGCAGCTTAAAGATTTAGGAAATAACAAGGTTTCGACCTTATCTAAAGCAATTAACGCGATTTTTGCCGATGATAAGCATGACTACCCATCACCTCAGCCAGGTTATGGCTTTGCTGGCTGGTTAAACGACAGCAGCCAAGTACTGGTTTACAGTAAATTTGATATTTGGGCTTTTGATGTCGCAACACAAAAGGCAACGCGTTTAACCCAAGGAAAAGAAACGAATACCCAGTATCGTGTTATTAAACTTGATAAAGAGCAAGTTGGTTTTGCCAAAGACGAAACATTATTACTCAGCGCAACCAACGTGCAAGATAAACAAACCGAAATCGCCAAACTTGACTTATCAAGCAATAAAGTAAGCAAAGTACTTTCGGGTAAAAAGCGCTATGATGTGGTGAAAAAGGCTAAAAATGCCGATAAATATCTATTTACTGCGCAAACATATCAGCAATTTCCTGATTACTACCAAACTGACTTTAGCTTCAAAAAGCCACAGCGTGTTACCAACCTAAACCCGCAAGTTAGTAATTTTGCATGGGGTGAAAAACCTGAGCTTATTAGCTACAAAGGGTTTGATGGTGAAGACTTGCAAGGCGTATTGATCAAACCTGCGGGCTACAAAAAAGGCGAAAAGGTTCCTGTGGTTGTGTACTTCTACCGCTATATGAGCCAACGCATGTATGACTTCCCGAAAATGGAATTAAATCATCGCCCTAACTTCCCGATGTTTACTTCAAATGGCTATGCGATTTTCTTACCTGATATCCGCTTTGAAATTGGTCACCCTGGTAAATCATCAACACAAACCATGATCAACGCCACTCAAAAGCTAATTGATTTAGGCATTGCTGATCCCGATAAAATTGGCTTACAAGGTCACTCATGGGCTGGCTATCAAAGCGCCTTTATGATCACCCAAACAGATATGTTTAAAGCGGTTGTTTCGGGTGCGCCAGTATCTAACATGACCAGTGCGTATAGCGGTATTCGTTTAAAATCAGGCCTTGCGCGTCAGTTCCAATACGAAACAGGACAAAGCCGAATTGGTAAAACCTTATTCGAAGCGCCAGAGCTATACATCGAAAACTCGCCAGTGTTTTTCGCCGATAAAGTGAATACCCCTATTCTGATTATGTTTGGTGACAAAGATGATGCGGTGCCATGGCACGAAGGGGTTCAATACTACCTAGCACTACGTCGTGCGGGTAAAGATGCCACCTTTTTACAATACGAAGGTGAACCACATCACTTGAAGAAATTTCCTAACCAAGTGGATTTCTCGGTACGCATGATGGAATATTTTGATCACTACTTAAAAGGCAAACCTGCTGCTGAGTGGATCAAAAATGGCATCCCTTTTATTGAAGAATAAACAATAAGCTAAATTTAAGCTTACTGAACACCTCCTCCAAAGCCAGCATTTTTGCTGGCTTTGTTCTATAAAATCAATCATATCATCTGTTTTTTCGATTTTATCAATCGATTTAAACCCCAGTTTGTAAGTGGAAAGTTAATCAGAACATAACTATATTTCACGCAACTTCTAACTGGAGACTACACAATGTTTAAAAAATCGACCTCAGCCTTGTCTAAAGTAGCTGTTGCAGTATCACTGTTGGTGGCAACGGGCGTACAAGCTACTAACGACATCAAATCAAACCAATTCTGGTGGCCAGAACAACTAGATCTTAGCCAACTTCGTGCCCATGGCGCAGAGTCTGATCCTATGGGTCCTTACTTTGATTATAAAAAAGAATTCTTAAAGTTAGACCTAAACGCAGTGAAAGCAGATATTGAGAAAGTATTGACTGACTCTCAAGACTGGTGGCCTGCTGACTACGGTCACTATGGTCCATTCTTCATCCGTATGGCGTGGCACGCATCAGGTACGTACCGTACGTTTGATGGTCGTGGTGGCGCAGGCGGTGGTCAACAACGTTTCGACCCGCTAAACAGCTGGCCTGATAACGCGAACCTTGATAAGGCACGTCGCTTACTTTGGCCTATAAAACAAAAATACGGTCGCAGCATTTCTTGGGCTGACTTAATGGCGTTAACAGGTAACGTTGCACTTGAATCAATGGGCTTCAAAACCTTCGGTTATGCCGGTGGTCGTGAAGACGATTGGGAACCAGATTACGTATACTGGGGCCCTGAAGGCAAAATGCTCACTGACGAACGTCGTGACAAAAAAGGCAAACTTAAAGGCCCATTAGCGGCCGTTGAGATGGGCTTAATCTATGTAAACCCTGAAGGCCCTCACGGTAACCCTGATCCACTTCTAGCAGCAGAAGACATTCGTTTATCATTCGGCCGCATGGCAATGAACAATGAAGAAATCGTTGCGCTAATCGCCGGTGGTCACAGCTTTGGTAAAGCACACGGTGCGAAAAAAGCGACGTGTTTAGACAAAGAGCCAGCAGCAGCGGGTATCGAAGAGCAAGGTTTAGGTTGGAAAAACAAATGTGGTAAAGGTCACTCAGAAGATACCATCACTTCAGGTCTTGAAGGTGCATGGACAGTGACACCAACACGTTGGTCAATTAATTATCTACAAAACCTATTCAACTTTGAGTGGGTTAAAACTAAGAGCCCTGCAGGTGCGACTCAGTGGATCCCTGAAAATGGTCAAGCGTCTAACCTAGTACCCGATGCGCACATTAAAGGTAAGCGTCATGCGCCTATCATGTTCACAACTGATATCGCGTTAAAAGCAGATCCTGAGTTCCGTAAGATTTCAGAGCGTTTCTTAAACGACCCGAAAGAGTTCGAACTGGCATTTGCTAAAGCATGGTTCAAACTAAACCACCGTGATATGGGCCCACGTGCTCGTTACCTAGGTGACTTAGTGCCAGAAGAAGTATTAATTTGGCAAGACTACATCCCTGCGGTTGACCACAAACTAGTAGACAGCAAAGATATCGCGTCACTTAAAGCTAGCATCTTAGATTCAGGTTTATCTGTATCTGAACTAGTGCGTGTTGCTTGGGCATCAGCAGCAAGCTACCGCGACACAGATATGCGTGGTGGTGCAAACGGTGCACGTATTCGTTTTGCTCCGCAAAAAGATTGGCCAGTAAACAATCCGAAAGAAGTGGCTAAAGTACTGAGCAAACTTGAGAAAATCCAAACTAAGTTCAACAAAAAAGCATCGGGTGGTAAAGAAATTTCACTCGCAGATATGATTGTTCTTGGTGGTGCGGCTGCAATCGAAAAAGCAGCAAGCGATGCGGGTTTCTCTATCTCAGTACCATTTAAGCCAGGCCGTATGGACGCGTCATTAGAAATGACTGACGTTGAATCATTCGAAGTACTTGAGCCAACAGCAGATGCGTTCCGTAACTACTACAGCTCAGCATGGAAGTCACCGGCTGAAATGCTCGTTGAACGCGCTGATTTACTAAGCTTATCAGTACCAGAAATGACTGCACTACTAGGTGGTATGCGTGCCCTTAACGCGAATACTGACCAAACTAAACACGGTGTATTCACGAAGAAACCTGGCACATTAAGCAACGACTTCTTCGTTAACCTATTAGATATGTCAACGAAGTGGTCTAAGTCTTCTGAGGAAGGTGTTTACGAAGGCCGTGACCGTCAATCAGGCAAGCTTAAGTGGACAGCAACTCCAGTCGATTTAATCTTCGGTTCAAACTCAGAGCTACGTTCAATTGCTGAAGTGTATGCATCTGACGATGCTAAACAGAAGTTCGTTGATGACTTCGTAGCAGCGTGGACTAAAGTAATGACGCTAGACAGATTCGACCTACGTTAATACTTATTTTCGCAACCAACAAAGCCGCTAAGTTAGCGGCTTTTTTATTTTCGTTGATAATTTCCTCGACAAGACAGCGGTTTAAGTTAAAAATAAGTCTTTACTACCATATTTGTTTGAACACAGGTATTAGGGATGATTGCGCGCTTTTTACTGCTTTTTGTTATCTACTCGTTATGCCTCAGTACGGCTACACAAAGCCGCGCAGATAATTCCCCCATTGTAAATATCAATCAACGTAGCGTAGAGCTCACTCAGTTTGATATGAGCTATTTTGTTGATGAAACAGGTTCTATGTCCCTCGCACAAGTCCAGCAGCAAAACTTTATCAACAGTCAAAACGAACTTACTTTAGGCACTAATGCCAAAACGACGTGGTCCAAAATAGTTATAAAAAATAGCAACAGCGATACCCTACGCTTATTTGTGCATAACCCAGATGCCTATCATTTAGAAGAAGTCAGCTTTTACGAAACACAAGCAGGACAATTGATAAACCAATTGGTTATTCAGCTTGATAAGGCAGGCCCTAAAGCCAATATGTTTGGTGGTAGTGCTGTGTTTTCGTTTTATGTCGCACCTAACCAACAAAAAACAATTTATGTTAAAAGCGTCACCTTTTCTCATCAGTGGTTTGCATTAGCTATTTTTGATGAAGAGCACTCAAAGCGAGCCCTTGTCGGGAATGGTAATTACATTGCGCTGCTTGTTGGGATGATGTTAGCGCTGATGATTTATAACTTCTTTTTGTACTTATCGGCACGTAAAATCGAGAATATTGTTTACGCACTGTATCTTATTTCTGGCACTGTTTGGGTGGCGCTATCTTATGGTATTGCCGCTAATTTCTTCGGTATTTTTAGTGCCGAGCTGTTACAGCTCAATTCCAATTTACTGAGCATGCCAAGCTTTTTAGTAATCTTTGTAATGCTTATTTTCGAAACAAAGAAGCACTACCCTAAAGAGCATATCGCGCTTTCAATTATTTTGTTCTTACTAGTGGCTGACTTTATCTATAGCTTGTTCGATATTGTGGGTGCATTAAAACCAGCCAGCAGCTTGGCTGCATTAATGATGACGGTGACATTTGGGGTATCCATTTCGCTATGGCGCAAAGGTAATACGCTGGCAAAATACTTTTTACTCGGCCACTCTATGTTCGTTATTTTCAATATGCTAGCGGTGCTTTATTACAAAGGGATCAGTGACGCAAACGTAATCAATAGTCATGGCGTTGGGATAGGTATTTTGCTCGAAGCATTAATGATGGCGTTTATTCTTTCCTACCGAATTAAAAGCCTCGAAAAAATTAAAGCACAGCAAACTGAGCTCAACCGCTTAGTCGACACGGATCCTATGATAGGCCTGTACAATCGCCGTTACTTTGACAGAAAAAGTGAAGAACTGATTGCCGCTATGGCAACCAATCAGCAAGAGCTAACCCTTCTAATTGCTGATCTCGACCACTTCAAAAACATTAACGACACATATGGCCACAATGTTGGCGACAAAGTCATCATTGCGTTTGCTAATATACTCACCTCAGAGCAAGGCCCTGCTGATATAGCTTGTCGGTATGGCGGCGAAGAGTTTGTATTACTACTCAATTGTAACCTACTTAAGGCAAAGCAAGTTGCAGAGCGTATTCGTCAAAAGGCACAAGAAACCTACATCACGATTGATGAAGTACAAACCGTGCAGTTCACCGTGAGTATTGGTGTACACAGCGTAGCTCATGCTTCAACAACCGTAAAAGAAACACTCACCATTGCCGACAAAGCATTGTATAAAGCGAAGAGTAACGGCCGCAATTGTGTTGAAGTGGCAGCCTAGAAGGAGTAATAGGTTTGTAGGTCGTCATTTATAACTTCATAAAAACGCGCTAAATCACGACCTACAAGCAAGTGTCAGTCTAGGGCCTAACTCCTAGAGCCTGTAGACAAAAACTAGCAACTACAATCAACAATACTGCCCTGCAGCAAAGCCGCAGCTCCACGCATATTGGAAGTTGTAGCCGCCTAGCCAACCAGTGACGTCGGTTACTTCACCAATAAAATAAAGACCTGCTGATTTTTTTGCTTCGAAGGTTTTTGAGCTTAACTCATCGGTATCTACGCCACCGAGTGTCACTTCGGCTGTTCTGTAGCCCTCAGTGCCGTTGGGTTTAATTTGCCAGTTGTGAATGTAGTTATGTAGCGCGTCGACCTGTGCATGGGTTAACTGGTTTACATTGCAATCAGGTATTGCTTTGGTGTCGTGCAACATTTCAACAAAGCGTTTGGGTAAAATGGTTGCAAGGGTATTTTTTAGTGACTTTTGACCTTGGCTTTGACGCCACTGCTCAAGTTGCTGTTTTAAATCAAGCTCAGGTAATAAGTTGATGTAAACGCTCTGGCCTGCGCGCCAAAACGAGCTAATTTGCAAAATAGCGGGCCCCGACAAGCCGCGATGGGTAAAGAGGATATTTTCTTTGAACTGGGTGCCATCTTCACTCGTCACTAAACAAGGGATACTGATCCCCGATAAACCATCAAAACGATCTTTATCATGCTGGTGCAAAGTAAATGGCACTAATGCCGCCATGGTTGGTAGCACTGTTAAACCAAATTGCTCAGCAATTTTATAACCAATTGGTGATGCACCGAGCTTAGGCATGGTTAATCCGCCCGATGCGACAACTAACGACTCGCATTGATAGCTATCTTGCTCGGTAATAACTTCATAACCCGCATCGGTTTTTGTCACGCTGAGTACTTCGTTACGCAGCGCTATGTTAACACCTGCCCACTCACACTCAGTTAAAAGAATGTCAACGATATCTTGTGCGCTGTTATCACAAAATAGCTGACCCAGCGTTTTATGGTGATACGCCAAGCCGTGACGGTCCACCAGCTCTATAAAGTCATGTTGGGTATAACGGCTTAAACACGATTTTACAAAGTGAGGATTGCCACATAAGTAGTTGTCTGGGCTTGCGTTTTCATTGGTGAAGTTACAACGCCCGCCGCCGCTGATTAATATTTTACGGCCCGGCTTCTTGCCCATATCAAGCACAGTAACATTGCGACCACGGTAGCCTGCTTGTGCAGCGCACATCAAACCTGCGGCGCCGGCGCCAATCACAATTACATCTACTTGGGTCATTACTCATACTCACTAAAAAAATTTAGCTGATTATAACAAGATATTACGCGCTCGTTGTTAGCTTAGTTATTTTTTTGAAAAAAGATAAACCCGAAAAACGAAATAAAGCAAAAACTCTATAACAGTAAATTAGAACTTTATAATTAGAAAAAAGCTGAAAAACCTAATTAAAAGTTATATTTAGCCATCTATACACTTAGTTATAACCAAAATAGAGACAAACATAACAAAACGATATTTTAACTATATTTACATTTATTTTACCTTTGTCCCCCTTCGCGGAAAGTGGTGCGAAGCAACTTATAACAATCTAGGGATCATTATGACAACTCACAACTTGAAAAAGTGCGCAATTGCATTAAGCCTCACAGCGTTATTTGGCACAACAGCAGCAATGGCTGCACCAAACCAAATGTTACCACCATCAATGGCAGATACTGCAGCAAAACTACAAGGTCAAAGCGGTTTTGGTACGCAATTTATTATTAAATACAAAAATAGCAACGCAGATATGACCACGATGTCTGCCGCTGAGCAAACGCCTGCTATGATGAACCAAAAAGCACAAAGCTTTGTAAAAAATTTCAGTAGCAAAAAAGGCTTAGCAAAAGCTCAGTATGTACGCGCAATGGCAATGAGCAACCACCACGTAATGCGCGCTGATAAAAAACTTTCAGCCAATGAAGCGCAAGCATTTATGCAAGAAGTTATGGCAACTGGCAACGTTGAATACATTGAAATTGACCAAATGCTACAACCTTTCGCAACACCTAATGATCCGCGTTATTCTGACCAATGGCACTACTACGAGCAAGCAGGTGGCTTGAATCTACCAACAGCATGGGATAGCGCAACTGGTAGCGGTGTAACTGTTGCTGTCCTTGATACAGGTTACCGCCCGCATGTTGATTTAAACGCAAACATCTTGCCTGGCTACGATATGATTTCGAACCTATCTGTTGCCAACGATGGTGGTGGCCGTGACAGCGACGCTCGCGACCCTGGCGATGCAGTTGTACGTGGTGAATGTGGTACAGATCAAAATGGCGATCCTTCACCAAAGGCAGATCAAGACTCCAGCTGGCATGGTACTCATGTAGCAGGTACAGTTGCTGCGGTCACGAATAATGGTGAAGGCGTTGCTGGTGTTGCTTATGATGCGAAAGTTGTACCAGTACGTGTGCTTGGTAAATGTGGTGGTTTAACATCTGATATTGCAGACGGTATTATCTGGGCGTCAGGTGGCTCAGTGTCTGGTGCACCTGCAAATACTAACCCTGCTGATGTAATCAACATGAGTTTAGGTGGTGGGGGTGCATGTAGCTCAACAACACAAAATGCTATAAACCAAGCGCGCAACAACGGCGCAGTTGTAGTTATCGCCGCTGGTAACAGTAATGATAATTCGGCTAACTACAATCCAGGTAACTGTAATGGCGTTGTAAACGTTGCCTCTGTTGGCCGTAACGGTGGTCGTGCTTATTACTCAAACTACGGTAGTAATATTGATGTTGCAGCTCCTGGTGGTGCGCAAAGCTTTGCGAATGATTCAGAGGGTGTGTTATCAACTCATAACTCAGGCGCAAATGGCCCAAGCAATGATTCTTATCATTTCTCACAAGGTACATCAATGGCAGCACCGCATGTTGCAGGTGTAGCAGCGCTTATCAAGCAAGCAAAGCCTTCTGCAACGCCAGATGAGATTGAAAGCATTTTAAAATCAACGACTCGCTCTTTCCCTGCTACATGTAATAACTGTGGTACAGGTATTGTCGATGCAGCCGCTGCGGTTGCAGCAGCATCTGGTTCAACTCAACCGCCAACAACAGGTAATGAACTACAAGATGGTCAAGCATTAACAAGTTTAAGTGGCGCAGCAAGCAGCAAAACCTACTACACAATGGAAGTACCTGCAGGCGCAACAAATGTAACATTCACTATGAGTGGTGGTACGGGCGATGCAGACTTATATGTCCGCGCAGGTAGTGCTCCAACGACAACAACGTATGATTGTCGCCCTTATGAAAGCGGTAATAACGAAGTATGTTCAATCGATAACCCAACTGCGGGTACATATCACGTAATGCTAAGTGCTTATTCTGCCTATTCAGGCGTGAGTCTTGTGGGCGACTTAACCGCTTCAGGTGGTACGGGCTCACCACAAGCAGGTGGCGGTACAGTTGACAACATTTCAGCGAATGCTGGCCAATGGAAACACTACACTATTGATGTACCTGCTAATATGTCTAGCTTTACAGTGACTAGCTCAGGCGGTACAGGTGATGCAGATTTATTTGTTAAATTTGGTAGTCAACCTACAACAAGCAGCTATGACTGTCGTCCTTACAAAAGCGGCAGTGCTGAAACATGTACTTTTAGCAACCCGCAAGCAGGTACATGGCACTTAAGCTTAAATGCATTTCAAACCTTTTCAGGTGTCACACTTGATGCACAATATCAACCTTAATTGATAACCCCCGATTACCCTTGGGACTTTTAGCCGGACTCTCGTCCGGCTTTTTTCGTTTTATAATTTAGCTAAAACAGCCTCTGCACGGCTTACTGTAAATTCTTTATCTTGCTCAACAAACAAGCCTGTTACTGTTTGGTCGTCGACAATCATTGCATAGCGTTTTGAACGCACACCACCAAAGCTAGCGGTATCTTTATCTAAACCGAGCGCCTTGGTAAAACTAGCATCACCGTCTGCTAACATACGAATATGCTCAGCATTATGTGCCTCCCCCCATGCTTTCATTACAAATGCATCATTCACTGATACACAGTAAATTG
The DNA here is from genome assembly GCF_032716425.1 of Pseudoalteromonas sp. N1230-9. NCBI lineage: Bacteria > Pseudomonadati > Pseudomonadota > Gammaproteobacteria > Alteromonadales > Pseudoalteromonadaceae > Pseudoalteromonas > Pseudoalteromonas sp. N1230-9. The sequence goes on along the minus strand of NZ_CP090419.1, from coordinate 474,113 downwards.
CATCAACGCCTTTGGCGGTAATTTTATCAGCCAGCGTAATAAACTCAGGTAAGTGAGCGTTTGAACAGGTAGGCGTAAATGCCCCAGGTACAGCAAATAGCACTACTTTTTTACCAGCAAATAATGCGTCTGTTGATAAGGTTTGCAACCCTTCGCTGGTTAATTCGCTAAGGGTTGCAGTAGGTAAAGTTTGGCCTTGTTCGATCATCGTGATTCCTTGAAAGAAAATATACATTAGCAGTATGAAAGAGTAAGGTTTAATTAAACTATATATCAATTATTAACTCTACTTTTAATCACTAAGCGCTATGAATAATAAAAGTTATTACGCAAACCTTTTACGCTATGCCCATAAGGTGACATTACACAAAGAAGAGGCTGAAGATTTACTGCAAACTGCCCTGCTTGTTGCAGTTGAAGCTAAGCGCTCAGATCTAACATGTGTAAAGAACCGTCGCTGGCTCATGGGTGTGCTGCGTAATCAATCTGTATTTAATGCGCGCTCTGCCGCAAGAAGAAAAAAGCGTGAAGCAACTTTAACTAATACAAACAATATACACACATACAACGACGAAACAGCAACCTATTTTATCGACTCATTACCGCCTAGCCTAAAAACAACAGCACTTTTAGTTTTAACAGGACATTGTAAAAAAGAAATCATCTGGCTACTGCGAGTATCAGACGCAGCTCTAAGGCAACGGATAGCTGAGATTAAACGCCGCTGGCGACAAACCGGTGCAAGACAAATACTTGAACTTGAAGGTTTAGCTGAAGATTTGCCGTTTGGGCAAATACGTAAAGCACTTCTTAATGCGCCATGCCGTGATGAAGCGACACTCGCAAGCCATGACCCTGATGGACATCTTTTTATGGTGACCTCACAAAATAACCTTGCACGGCAACATAGGGTGATATCTATTAAAAAACAGGAAAAGAACCATGCTTGATAAAAGTAAAATTGGCGCAATTTGTTATTACATTAGCGATCTAGATAAAACAGAAGCGTTTTACCGTGATACGCTCGGAATAAACATTCAAAGAATGGAAGAAGATGGAGAGGGTTGGCTGCTCGCTAAAACAGCAAATGACATCGAACTACTCTTTTTTAAGCAGGAGTCAAAGCCCGGAAACTCACCCATTATTGTTTTTGAGTTAGCTGATGGTGGGATTGATGACGTAGTCGAAACACTCGCAACAAAGGGAGCAACTATTGTCACCCCTGTAAGCCATGCACCAGGTGGCTGGTCAGCAGAAATCGCAGATCCAGATAATCATCAAATATCAATGTATCAATCCAGTGATGTTCCACGCAGTAAAAGGTAGGGTAAAGATTATACCGTTCAAACCAAGTCCGCTCACCCCGTACTTGGTTTAAAGAAGTTAAATAATACATTCCCCATTAATAGAAAGAGCAGCAATGTCGCTATTTTTTGTGCTTTTCAGTCTACTTGAAGCACTTATAATCCTAAGCTGGTTTTAATTGTCTGCATTTGCTGTTGTAAACGCTGCTGAATATCACTTACTAGCACATTCGATTCACTCACTTGGCCTTTCATGCTTTGCATAGACTGACTAAAGTTTTCAAGTAATGCATTTTGCTGTTTAGCTAGCTCCATCGCGTCAAACGCGACCTTGTTAGCATCTTGCGCGTTATCAGCAACGCCTTCTGAGTTACGTTTTAGCTCTTGGGCATTTTGTGTTTGTAACTCAGCATCGTCCGCAAGGGCACTTATTTGTGTCGATACCATTGATGAGTTTTCACTTAGGCGATTAAGCTGATTGTTAATATCATCAAGTGAGCCTTGAGTTTGTCTAGCAAGTTTTCTCACTTCATCAGCTACAACCGCAAAACCTCGGCCATGCTCCCCTGCACGAGCAGATTCTATAGCGGCATTTAATGCTAGCAAGTTAGTTTGCTCAGCAATATTTTTAATTACTTCAATAACTTGACCAACATCATCCACGCCCTTTAATAGCTCTTTTAAGCTATTTAGCCCTTGCTCAACACGCTGCTCAGTATGTGAACTTGCTGTTAGCATACTATCGGCAAAACCTAAGCTTTGCTCCATGGCACCAAATGTCTGTTTTGCGTTGTCAGCCACTTGACTATTAATGGTGTTAACTTGTTCACCAATATGTTGAATATCGCTTAGTAGCCCTTGATTTTGCTCAACTTGAGTGTGGCTAGCATCGGTCTTTTGAGCAATAGTGTGTAAGTGCTCACTCATTTCCAGCATAAAGTCATTAATCACTTTGAGCATTTGCGCACGCTCTTCCGCTTCAATTCGTTGACGCTCAATTAACTGATTAAAATAATGAGCTATCTCCCCTATTTCAGTTTTTGGATTTTTGCTTTCAATATTTTTAAGCTCATTACTTTCAATTAAGAATGCGAAACCATCTCGTAACTGACGCAGCGGGTTTAAAACTTGATTACGCTGTACAAAATAAACACCGCCTGCAAGTACCACTAACATGCCAATCGCAATACAAAATACAATAAATACGTGCTGTTTAAGCTGGCTTTGTTCGTCTTTTAGTTTTTGCTCAGCCCCAAGCACCGTTGCCGATAAGGCCGCAATTTGTTCTCGCAGTGCTTGCATACCCGTTTGACGCTGCTCAGCTTGCTCTAGCGTTGAGGCTAAATCACGAGGAAAACGCTTAGGCCAACTTATTAACTCCGATTTAATATCGCCGGCTAAATCTTCGGCTTCTTCACCAAAAAATAAAGCATCTTCATCGACTTCACTCATCACTCCTAGGTTTTCAAGCGTATCAATTTTGCTTGCTAATACATTTAAATTTTCTACGCTTTGATTAAGGCTTGCTTTGGTGTCTTGATCAAAGCTTAAAACCAGCTTGTAGGTATATAAAGCAAGTGATGTCACTTCATTATAATAATCGGCACCAAGTTGGTAATATTCAAGCGCCAAATCTGTTTGCGGCTTTGCTTTACGAGCATAGCCTATCAGCGAGGAGGCAGAGCCAGCCATTTGCCTAAGCGAGTTGTCCAATAAAGCCATTTCGTTACCCGATAACTTACCTAGAGCACGATATTTACCATTGATATCTTTATCTAATGCTGAGAGTTGAGTTGATAGGTGTGAATTTAAATCTTGTGGTAGATGCGCTAAGTCTTGCTTTATCACCTCAGCAATCAGTGCCGATGATAAATTAAGATATTGACTATCACCTTGCTCTAAATAGTCATCGAGATGGCTTTTTAAATCAATAATGAGCGTATTTTTGAGTTTATTATAAGCGTTATCTTGTTGCTCTAAATTTAATAGAGTTTGACTTGCCCAAAACAAGGTCGCCGCTAACAAGATACTGGCAAGTGTGAGTAAAACGGCTAGTAGCCGAGTAAATGATGACACGCGCATAAACTATAATCCCCAAAGTCGTTACGCGCGTAGAATATTAACCTTTTATGACAATTTGATGTAAACCAACCTAATAACCAGAAATTATCAATCAAAAGTCATACTAAAGGATAGGTTAGGTCATTGCTGCTTTCACATATACATCAAAACGATTCTTTTTAGTTTTGATCTGCATGCTGGGGGTTTTATCATTTAAAAATGGCGCGTAGTCAGGTCGCTTTACCACGACTCGCTTACTCGCAAGCGGGTAGGCAAAATCTAAAAGATCATCTGCATCGCTATCAGCGCCAACAAGCGCTTGGAATACTCGCATTTCTTTTTTAACTAGGGCTGATTTTTCACGATGCGGAAACATAGGATCCAAGTACACGACATCTGGTATATCGTTACACTGAGCAAGTAGAGTATGGCTCGAACCGAATACTAAGCTCATATTTTCTTTCATCCATGCACCAATTTCAGCATCACCATAAGCGCGTTCAAGGCCATCAAATAATAGCGCAGCTACCACAGGATGGCGCTCATGCAAAATAACTTTACAACCAAGCGACGCCAGCACAAAACCGTCACGCCCAAGCCCTGCCGTGGCATCAAGTACAACGGGTGTGGCTCCTTTATTTAACCCTACAGCTTTGGCAATTGCTTGGCCTTTACCACCACCGAATTTACGGCGGTGCGCCGCCGCACCTGTGACAAAGTCAACGTGAATAGCCCCTAGTTTAGGCTCATCTTTCTTTTTTAAGCTCAGACCTTGCTCATCATAATGCAATGAAAAGCCGTCATTACTGTTCGCCCATTCAGTTAAACCAAAGCGCTGCTCTATAGCATCTAAATAAGGACGCATTTCTTTAAAAGGACAATGAATTACCACGTAAAACTCCGAGCTATACTAATGGCCATGAGTATATCATGGCTTAAAATAGCTCGATATCCGTTTGTGATGTCACATCTTCTGTGTGGCTAGGCTCTGCCATTTTTTGTAAATTACTCAATAGCTCACTACGTGATTCAATAATGTGGAGTAACTGAAACTTAATCGATTCAAGATCATCATTCAGCGAGGCAAAAAGTAACTGGGTTTGTTGTAAGTGTTGTAAATGAAAAACGATTTCATCGCTATTTAGTAACTTACTTTGTTCAACTGATTTATTCAGCTCACTTAGTTGCACAGCAAACTTTTCGACAGCCCGTTCTCGTGAGTAACTGTGCTGGTACATTTGCTCCGACAGTTCGCTAAATGCATTGCCGATTTGCTTAGCCTGTGTGAGTGCTCGCTCATTGACTTCCATATCTTGAACTTTCGCATTGGTCACTTCAAGAATATGTGGAAACAAGTCTTTATATCGGCCATACAACTGAGCATCATCAAGTGGCATGTTTTTAATTAACATGGACACTTTTGGGTAATTGATAATAGTGCGATGACTGAAATCGACAAATCGGTTTGCATCGCGATGTTTTTCAAGTAACTCACGCTCTAGTGGGCAAACAGCCCCCTCTGCACCACAAAAAATCCCGATATCTTGATACCAAAAAGCAAGCACTACATCGAGATCCATTGGGTTAAAAAACTCAAACATGTATTCTGACAGCGATTGGATATCATGTGCATGATAACTTTGACCCACATAGCGCATAATACGTCCCATATCGCCCGAGTCTGTCATGGCTATTTCAGCGGTTATTTGCGCGCGCTCCACATCGCTTTTTAGCTTTTTAGAATGCTGTCGGTATTCATACAAAACACGGATACGCGCCATTAACTCTTCAGCATTAAAGGGTTTAACAATATAGTCAGAAGCCCCTGAATTGTAACCCTTAACACGATCAGGAAGTTCCTTTTTCCCAGATAGAAACATCACGGGTGTATCTTTGGTTTGTGGATTAGCCTTTAATTCACTGCATACCTCAAACCCTGTTTTTCCAGGCATTTCAACATCTAGTAAAATAATATCTGGATTATATTTAAATGCTTGTCTTAACCCTTCATCACCATTTTTAGCATGGATCAATGTGCAAAAGCCTGAAAGTGACTCTTCAATTACATGATGTACGTATTTGTCATCATCTATGGCTAACACCAGTTTCGACATGCTTTAATCCTGTAAATAGCTTTTTAAAAAGCATAGTACGCAAGGTTGATTTTGCTAAGATTTTTTAATAAAAAAAGCGCCTTTCGGCGCTTTCCAATAATACTCACTACTTAGGCTGCAATTCCGCTGTGCCTAAGCAATGCATCAACTTGTGGCTCGCGGCCTCGGAACTTCTTGAATAGTTCCATAGGTTCCTCGCTGCCTCCTTTTTCTAAAATATTGTTAAGGAAGGCCTGCCCTGTCTCTTGATTAAAGATCCCTTCTTCCTCAAATTTAGAAAATGCGTCAGCCGAAAGAACCTCTGCCCATTTATACGAGTAATAGCCTGCACTATAGCCACCAGCAAAAATATGACTAAAGCCATGCTGAAAACGGTTAAATGCTGGCGCTTTAACAACGGCAGTTTTACTGCGCACATCATCAAGTGTAGCTTGAATATTACAAGGCTCACCCGCTTTATAAGTATGATGAATCGTAAAATCAAACAGCGAAAACTCTAGCTGACGCAGCATTTGCATACCAGACTGGAAGTTCTTTGCTGCGAGCAATTTATCAAGCAGTTCTTTTGGTAGTGGCTCATCCGTTTCATAGTGACCCGAGATGAAGTTAAGCGCTTCTTCTTCATAACACCAGTTTTCTAAGAACTGGCTTGGTAATTCAACCGCATCCCATGCAACACCGTTAATACCCGCCACTGGCGCTGCATCAACTTGAGTTAACATATGATGGATACCATGACCAAACTCATGGAATAAGGTTGTTACTTCGTTATGAGTAAACAGTGCGGGTTTATCACCCACCGCTTTATTAAAGTTACACACCAAGTAAGCAACGGGTGTTTGTAGCTCGCCGTTAGCACGTACTTTACGACCCATGCAATCGTCCATCCATGCGCCACCACGCTTGCGGTCTCGTGCATATAAATCTAAATAGAAACGGCCTCGTAGCGTGTTGCTACTGTCGTAAATCTCAAAGAAACGTACGTCAGGATGGTAAGTATCAAAGTCACTCACTTCTTTAACGTTAATACCAAATAAGCGATTTACTGTGGTAAATAAGCCATTTAATACTTTATTTGCAGGGAAATAAGGGCGCAGTACTTCATCAGAAATCGCGTATTTCTCTTGCTTAAGCTTTTCTGCGTAATAAGCGTAATCCCACGCGGCAAGCTCCGTCACACCATGTTTATCTTTTGCATAAGCCGTTAGCTCAGCCAGCTCTTGCTCAGCTTGTGGCTTAGACTTAGCTGCTAAATCTTCTAAGAATGAAAATACCTGAGCAGGTGATTCTGCCATTTTTGTTGCCAATGACATATCTGCATAACTGTTAAAACCAAGTAACTGCGCAAGCTCATGACGAAGCGCAAGTTCTTCGCTCATAATTTCTGAGTTATCAAACTCACCCGCATTCGGACCTTGATCCGACGCACGAGTAACAAACGCGGTATATGTTTCTTCACGTAATTCGCGGTTATCTGCGTAAGTCATGATAGGTAAATAAGATGGAAAATCTAACGTGAATACCCAACCATCTAGATCTTTACTTTTTGCCGTATCAGCACCCAGAGCTAATGCAGATTCAGGCAAACCAGCAAGCTCGCTTTCATCAGTAATGTGCTTTTGCCAAGCAAGTGTGGCATCCATTACATTATTACCAAACTTAGAGGCCAGCTCAGATAAACGCGCACTAATTTCGCCATAACGCTTTTGTTGCTCTGGTTTTAGCGCAATACCTGATAACTCAAAATCGCGCAGTGCATTGGTAATCGTTTTTTGCTGTGCGGTGGTAAGTGCTTTAAATTCATCGCTGTTGTGAAGTGCGTTATAAGCATCGTATAAACCTTGATGCTGACCCACAAACGTTGAGTACTCCGATAACAACGGCAAACATTGCTCATAAGCTTCTCGTAGCTCATCGCTGTTCACGACTGAGTTCATATGAGATACCGGTGAAAATAGTCGTGATAGCTTATCGTCGGCTTCTTCAAGTGGAAGCACCAAATCATTCCACGTATATGACTTAGCTGCCAAGACCTTATCGATAGTTAAACGACACTCTTTAATTGCCGCTTTTAATGCTGGCACCACATGCGCTGGTTCAATCTTAGAAAACGGCGGAAGCCCTTCTAAACCAATAAGTGGATTATTTTCTGCAATTGTCATTTTCGTTCTCAATTTTTAATGCGAAGATGATTCTGAGGTTGGGGCAAATTGATGAAATACAAGGGGCTTAACCTTGGTCTTTATTATGCTATTATCGATTAATTAAAGAAAAGTTATCTATTTTTGAGGACAAACTATGGCTCAGCATTTTGATTACATTGCAATTGGTGGCGGTAGCGGCGGTATCGCTTCTGCTAACAGAGCAGCAATGCGTGGCGCAAAAGTGGCACTTATTGAAGCAAAACACATGGGCGGCACGTGTGTAAACGTGGGCTGCGTTCCTAAAAAAGTGATGTGGCATGGTGCACAAGTGGCTGAAGCTATTAATGCTTACGCACCTGATTATGGCTTTGATGTTGAGTTAAAAAGCTTTAGCTGGGCTAAATTAGTAGAAAGTCGCGAAGCGTACATAGGCCGTATTCACCAAGGTTACAATAAGTATTTATCAAGCAATGGCGTGACTGTAATCAATGGCTTTGCTAAATTTGTTGATAGCAAAACGGTTGAAGTTAATGGTGAACTATACACTGCTGACCATATTCTTGTTGCCGTAGGTGGCCGCCCTACTATTCCTAATATCCCAGGCGCTGAGCTTGGTATTGACTCAAATGGCTTCTTTGAATTAAACGAACAGCCAAAACGTGTAGCTGTTATTGGTGCGGGTTATATTGCCGTTGAAATCGCAGGCGTACTCCACAGCCTTGGCACAGAAACCCACCTGTTTGTTCGTAAAAACAAACCACTGCGTACTTTTGACCCATACATCGTTGATACCCTAGTCGATATTATGGCAAAAGAAGGCCCAACTCTTCATACAGATTGCACGCCAAAAGAAGTCGTTAAAGAAAGCGATGGTAGCTTAACGATTCATTTTGAAAATGGCCACAGCCAAAACGTTGATGAAGTAATTTGGGCCATTGGCCGTACACCAACAACTGATAAGATCAATCTTGCAGCTGCGGGAGTTGAAGTCAATGAAGGTGGTTATGTAAAAGTAGACGAATTCCAAAACACCACTGCTAAGAACGTCTATGCAGTGGGTGATATCATCGAAAACGGTATCGAACTTACACCTGTAGCCGTTAAAGCAGGCCGTATTTTATCTGAGCGTTTATTCAATAAAGAATTACCTGATGATTTAAAGATGGACTACGAGCTAGTGCCTACTGTGGTATTTAGCCACCCACCAATCGGCACGATTGGTTTAACGGAGCAAGAAGCTATTTCGCAATATGGCGAAGAAAACGTTAAAGTTTATAAATCAAGCTTTGCGGCTATGTATACCGCAGTTACACAACACCGCCAAGCATGCAACATGATGCTAGTATGTGCAGGTGATAACGAAAAAGTTGTTGGCTTACACGGCATTGGTTTTACCGTAGATGAAATGATTCAAGGTTTTGCTGTTGCCATGAAGATGGGCGCAACCAAAGCAGACTTTGATGCTGTTGTGGCGATTCACCCAACAGGCTCAGAAGAGTTTGTTACTATGAGATAAACTCACGTTGTGAGTCAATATTAAAACCTTGTGGTGCTGCCACAAGGTTTTAATAAAATAAACTTATCAGCGTTTTTAGCACACTATCAAAGTTCAGAAATAGCTTGGCTAAAAATACGTTTAAGTAAATCTAGGTTCAAATTAACACCTGCAATATTCGCATCAATCCACTCTTGCTGAGAAATTGGAGGCCATGAAACCTTATAACCGATGGTATATAACATCTCTTCAAAAAAGAAGCGCAGCACTCTGCCGTTACCTTCACAGAATGGATGAAGTAAATTAAGTTCACAAAACAAGTCTGCTACTTTTTCATTTAGCTCATCATTATTCTGACAATTCGATATTGCCGAAATGCCTCGAAATAACTTGTTAGCTTCAGGCTCGATACGCGTTCACGTACAAAAGCGGGTACTACCCTTGGAGATATCAACATCCCTAATTTGACCTGCCCACACATATAAATCTTGGAATAAGTGATGATGAAGATATTTTAAATGCTCAAGTGAAAACTTAGATAGAGGCTGTTGAGGGGAGTCATAGGTTCTATAACGTTCAGCGGTAAACTCAGCTTCGGCTTGATCTAATATATCCGGTTCTCGAATATCTAACAGATTAATTAATACATCAGAGTCAGGGTAGCAATATTTATCTTGAGCTACCCCATATTTATCGTGCATATTTACGCTTCAATTCAGCAATACTTTTGCCTTCATTACTCGTTTTCAACGTTAGACCTTCGTAGCTTAAACTGACCTTAAAGTTATCCATATCGGGCATAAACTTGGTCTTTTGCTGATTGCTAGTCTTAGAAGTTTTGGTAGCCATAAACCCTCCTGTGATACTGATAATTCTAACTTATTCAGGCATAAATTGCCATTAACCAGCCTATTTCAAAATACAATCAAAGGAAGGATTTAGGGTATTAAAAGATTACTTTGCAGGTGTCGATCCAGTGATGGATGCTGTTTTAACCATAACTAAGCAATAAACAGTGCTGGCACAAACCTTGTAACTGTTAATAAAGTAATCAGTTAAGCAAGAATTTGCCCTTGTTTACTGTGTAATTAAGCAATTATTACGCAGTAAACAAGGCATTTTTTACAAGGAGGCACTGTGTCTAAGTCTGCAATTTTATATCGCATGGTGACCGATGAGCATATTTGCCCATTCGGTTTAAAATCAAAAGATTTACTAGAGCGTAACGGCTACGATGTTGATGACCGTCATTTAACAAACCGTGAGCAAACCGATAAATTTAAACAGCAGCATGATGTAAAAACCACACCGCAAACCTTTATCAATGATAAACGCATTGGTGGTTACGATGATTTACGCGACTTTTTTAATCTGCCAGAAGCAGGGCAACAAGGCACAACTTACACGCCCGTGTTAGCCATTTTCGCAGTGACCATGCTACTGAGTTGTGGTTTTAGTTATACTAGTGGCACCGCTTTACTGTCGATGCAGAACATAATGCTATTTGTTGCACTGACAATGGCTGTGCTCGCGATTCAAAAACTGCAAGACCTATACAGTTTTTCAAATTCATTTATTACTTATGATTTACTCGCCATGCGTGTTGTGCCCTATGCCTATATTTACCCGTTTATTGAGGCGTATGTTGCCATTGGTATGGTGGCTGAATTACCCGCCTTAGCTGTTGCGCCATTTTCGCTGTTTATTGGTAGCATTGGAGCTATATCTGTGTTTAAAGCTGTATACATTGATAAACGAGAACTCAAGTGTGCCTGTGTAGGTGGAGATAGTAATGTGCCGCTCGGTTTTATTTCTCTGAGCGAAAACTTATTTATGATTGCGGCGGGTATCTGGATGCTTAGTACTGTTTAAACTATTTACTTATAGGCTAGGTAAAGCCTGCTACAGCAGGCTTTATTGATAGATCAATTATAACCACCTGTTCTTATATCTTTTTCAAGTTCAGATTGGGTTTTCACTGGGTGACACACTGTGTCTACCGTGCTTTTATTCATTTCATCAGCATCTGTGCTAAAAAATGTATAGTTATAATTTGCTTCAACTTCGCCGCCCAAACAGTGATGGTCGAGTAAAGCGCGTTGCTCATGGTCTTGCAAATTTGATTCTGAGGCACAACCGGCAAGCATCAAAAAAGCCATTAATACTGATATTTTTTTCATAGTATCCTCTTAAATTAATTACAGCTCATATCTAAAATGAAATGAGGGAAGCTTGTCGAGTAAAGGTAAAAGTGACCTTTCTCTTCTTAAATCTTTACGCTCTCTTTCTAGCTGTGTCCGTCGATATCTCAACTCTTTACGTTTTTCGCTTGAGTTATTTTTATTGCTCAATTCATTCGAAATAGATTGAAGCTGCCAATTTATGGTGTCTATTCTTTGATCTATTTCTGCTTTTCTTGCTTCAATTTGATAGCGATCATTCCCCTCTTCCCATGCTCTTCTAAAGTGCTCATCATTGCATACACCATTGTAGGCTTGCCCATGAATACCGAGGGTAAAGCCATTTTCTGGTACACAAAACACAGCAAGTCCTTGTTGATAGCTTTTCTTGTACTCTTCTAACTGAGGCGTGATACCAAACTCTCTACATGCAAAAACAATGTCTTTACCCTGTTCATAGCTATATCCCTGAACACCATGGTCATAGCCCAATTCCTGCCAACTAGCTTGCATACACTCTTCGTGCGACAAACTGCTGCATCCAGATAGCAACAATAAGAATACACATAAATAAATGAACCGATGAAACACTGTGACCTAACCGATATAAAATAAGCAAGGTACCTATTTTAGGTCACAAATTATAAAAAGGGAAGATTATTGATAGAAACTCAAGAATAAGGGATTGCAGTGTGTTTACGTACTAGCGTAAACACACGTTAAATTAAGTTTTTATGCCGTACCACCAACAGTTAAGTTATCAATTTTAAGGCTTGGCTGACCAACGCCTACTGGTACACTTTGGCCGTCTTTACCACACACTCCTACACCTTTGTCGAGCGCAAGGTCATTACCCACCATTGAGATTTGCTGCATCACTTCAGGGCCGTTACCAATTAATGTAGCCCCTTTAATTGGTTGAGTGATTTTACCATTTTCAATTAAATAGGCTTCCGATGCGCTAAACACAAATTTACCCGAAGTAATATCTACTTGGCCACCACCAAAGTTCGGAGCAAAAATGCCTTTTTTCACCGAACTGATAATATCTGCTTGGCTATGTTCGCCACCTAACATATACGTATTAGTCATACGCGGCATAGGTAAGTGAGCATAAGATTCGCGGCGCGCATTACCTGTAGGGTTAACACCCATCAAACGGGCATTGAGCTTATCTTGCATGTAGCCTTTTAGAATACCGTTTTCAATAAGTACGTTATACGCAGCAGGAGTCCCTTCGTCATCTACATTCAATGAACCGCGGCGGTCAGCAATGGTGCCATCATCCACTACGGTACACAGCTCAGAGGCTACCTTTTCACCTACTTTGCCGCTAAACGCTGATGCGCCTTTGCGGTTAAAGTCACCTTCAAGGCCATGTCCTACGGCTTCATGAAGTAATACCCCAGGCCAACCTGCACCTAATACAACTTCCATACTGCCTGCAGGGGCATCAATTGCTTCTAAGTTTACTTTTGCTTGGCGAACCGCTTCTTCTGCGTATCCCATCCAACGAGGCTTACCGTCAACTAACTCTTTAAAATAACCATAATCTAAACGCGCGCCGCCACCAGCACCACCGCGTTCACGGCGGCCGTTCTTTTCAAGTAATACAGAGCAGTTTAAACGAATAAGCGGACGAATATCGGTTGCAAATGTGCCATCGCTGGCGGCAATAAGTACTTCTTCATACACTGCCGACATTGAGCTAATCACTTGCTCTGCATCAGGCGCTAATTCACGAATATAGTTTTCAAGCTCACGTAGTAAGTTTACTTTATCGCTATCACTCATGCTTTGAATAGGTTGATGCGGTGCATATTGTTGTTTTGCAGCAACATCACTAAATACTTGAACTGTTTTATTTTCACCTGCATCTGCAATACTACGCGCAGCAGTCGCCGCTTTATTTAACGCTTCTAAGTTGATTGCATCTGAGTATGAAAACCCTGTTTTTTCACCACTGACAGCACGAACACCAACCCCACGTTCAACGTTATATGACCCTTCTTTCACAAGGCCATCTTCAAGTACCCACGATTCATGATGACTTGATTGAAAATACAAGTCGGCGTAGTCCACTTGATGTTGGTGAATAAAGGCGAGCGTTTTTTCGAGTTCTTCTCGTGTTAGCTGGCTGTCTTGTAATAAATGCTGTTCAACCGTGTTCATAATAAATGCTCTCTAAATCGTTGCTGAGACTGCACAGGCATGTCTTGGCGTATCTTATTCAATCGGTTTAAATCAAGTGTATGACTGATAAACCCTGTGCCACTTGGAAGCTCACTGAGCGTATCTCCCCATGGCGAAATTATAATGCTGTGGCCATATGTTTGCCGACCATTTTCATGATCTCCCCACTGCGCAGCTGCAACTACATAAGACTGTGTTTCAATTGCTCTGGCAGCTAATAAGTGATGCCAATGAGCTGCACCGGTAACAACAGTAAAGGCACTAGGAACTAAAATTAGCTCAGCACCCTGTCGCTGCATAGCACTAAACAAGCCACTAAAGCGCAGATCATAACATACTGCTAAACCAATTTTACCAAAGGGTGAGTCAACCACGACAATATCGCTACCCGCTTGTGTCGCATCTGACTCACGATAACACCGGGTGGAGTCCGCAACATCGACATCAAATAGGTGAATTTTATTGTACTGCGCGACTACATTACCTTGGCTATTAAATAAAAATGAGGCAGCTAAATATTTTCCATTATCTTGCGAAACAGGCACGGTGCCAGCAGCTAACCAAATATCATGTTGCTTACACAGCTTTGCAAGTTGTGCTTTATAATCATCAATTTTAAGCCCTAATTGATAACTCGCTTGGCTACTTTTACTAAAGATCAAAAAAGCTTCGGGTAGGCATACCAATAAAGGACGCATTTTAGGTAACTGCTGTAATGACAGCCTCAAAGACGCCATATTTTGTTCTGCATTGATACCAGAACACATTTGTAATGCTAAAACCTGACCCGACATATTAGCCTTCATTGGTTTGTAAACTCGCAGATGATGCCGCGTCTTTTAATTTTAACCGTGAGGAGGATTGCGGTTGGCTCTGTGCAGCTTGTGGTAAAGTAACTTCTCGACTTTTACGATCGACTTCGGTCACCTCTGGATCGCTCATACTGCCACTGACTTTAAAATTAATTTCTGAGATCACCCGGGCAGAGTGAATAACCTTATCGATGGCAAGTGCCGCTAAGCCACTTACAGGATTAACCATCCATGCAACTATAACAGGAATACTTGAAGTCACTTGGGGTGCGACTGCCAAATCATAGTCTATCTCAAGGGTATTTAGGTTAGTGTGGCCTTTAATGGTCAAGTCAGCAGGTACACCGTCAAGTTTGGTATCTTGCGTATAAGCAATGCCTTTATCGAGCTGCATAGTCCCTTTCATACTGTTGTAGAAAAAGCCCTTCGAAAACACATCTCTAAAATCCAGTTTTAGCTTACGCACTAAGGAGTCTAAACTTAACAATGAGAATACTCGCGCACCGCCATCACTTATCTCAGCAAGGTGGCCTTCACCTAAGCGCCAATCTAGCTCTCCCATCAGGGTTGGTACATCAAAGTCATACGGCGCACCTTGCCACGCTAAATCAAATTGAATATCAGCGTCTGAGTCCTTAACGGTGGTTGTTATATCAAACTCATCAAATAACTCACCAATATCATCACTTTGTAAGTTACCAGTAAAACGTGTTTGGCCTTCGGCAAATTGCCCCTTACCTCTAAGTACATGATCGCCTTTATCAATGACCACTTCGGTAAATAAGAGTGCGCCTTGCTCACCGACTAAACTACTTTTGACTTTATCAAGTTGATAATCTGCGACTTTACAATCTTCACAGTTAAACTCGATAGCAGGAATGCGCGTTAACCAGCTTAAGTCTTCTGGTTCACCAACATCTTTGCTTTGCTCTGGCGCTGCTTCATTAAAATTAATACGTAAGTAGTCAGTAAAAATTTGAATTGGCCTGCGCGTTTCACCGGTTGGAATAAGTGCATCGGCGCGTAACTCTTTGGCATTTAGTTTCAACTCTAAATCAGATTGCTTTGGTGCTAAACGAAATTCAAAATCATTAAAGTCGATATTGTGTAACGCAAGCTTATTAAATTTACCTGTTACATTATTAAACGCTGGCATCACACTTGGTGAGTCTGATTTTACTTTTGTGAGCGCAATAATTTGGTCAATTAAACCAAACCAAGGTGCAAGTTCTGTCTGTGGTAAATCAATTGATACAGCAAAACCGTCACGATTAAGGCCGAGGTCTTGCTCACCCAAAATTAAATGTACGTTATTAAATTTTTGTTCGCCATTATCTAAAATAGCATTAAAGAAAACCTGCTCATTTACGTTTGCAGTGATCAAGTTTGAAATTCTGTCACCCTGTACAACGGCCGTAAGCGGCCATGTTTGCTCCTTATTTTTATTATAGGGAGCAGGTAATTGACTACTCAGCCCCACCAAATTACCACCTACGTCCGCACGGTAGTTAAAATCATTTGGCAAGAAGTTAAGCAACACATTAATATCTACATCACTTTGACCCGTTAAATAGCCCGCTAAGAGACCATGCGCTTGTTCAATTAGTGGTTCAGCTTCAAGAGCAAGCTTTATCGCTATTTCTGCACGATAATTATCAGCAACATTCTCACTACTGAAGTTAGCGGTTAGCGGCATGCCCATCCAATCAGCTTTAGCATTATTTAAATCGATTTTGTCATTATTAAATTTAACAATGCCGGTCATATGGTTAAGGGTTATACCTGGCTGCGCAAGATAAACTGGAATATTTGCAAGCTCTACTTCACCTATCGCATCAACATGCCCTGAGCGTAAGTTAACCAATAACTCAATTTCTGCGGCCGCCTCTCCTTGAGCTTGCACAACTTCAAAAACATCTGCTAAAGGTTTTGCCAGTGGCGTCGCAGCAAAAAAAGGCGTTAACTTTTCGCCATGAGCGCGTTTATTAATGGCAACTTTAAGCATTTCGGCATTCATTAAATCAGCAATGCTGACATGTACGCTGTCGCCAAGCTCTAAATTAACAAGCGTGCCCGACTTACTGTAGATATCCATGCGCTCATTTTCAAAATGCAGCGTCACGTTAGCGTCTTCAACCGCAGGCCAACTTGGTGAAAATTGATATTGTGCGTTATTGACGTTCGCCAATACTTCGAATTGACCTTGTTGCTCCCTAAACGGAAAACCTTCAAAAGGCCCTGAGAAGAGCACTTGCGCTTTATTTACTTCACCACCTTGGATGGCACCATTTAAATAATTAACTAAGTTCTCACTCATTACAGGCAAAGGAAAGTAATGCCCTGCTACTGTGGCATCAGGTGCATACGCTTCAGCATATAAATCTAAGCGAGGCTCATCTGTTAGGCTTAACATCATTTCTGCCGCAAACGTCACCTCGTCGTTATCAAGCCATAAATTATCGCTACTGATTCGCCAGCCGTCGGTGTAATGATGTAAATCGAGCTCAATATTGAGTTGGTTATAGGCAATATCTTGGCTAAAGCTGCCGTTGGTCAATAAGCGGTTGTTTTCTCCATGAAGTTGTATGCGACCAGCTGACTGGTTAATGAAACCATCTACTCTAATTGCTTGACCACCAGGGATGCCGTTTAGTGACAACCAATTTAGTTGATCACCTTTAAACCAGAGTTGCCATTGTTCATTTTGCCCAAACTCAACATACGCATCGCTTAATTGCCCATTTGGTTGGCGATCTAGAAATGGAGTAAGCACTTCAAAATTACTTAATTGGGCCAGTTTCGCTAATAAAGCAAAATCAAATTGCTTAAGCCAAATTTTATTTTGCTTACCAAGTTGGGCTTCAAATTGCAGTGTCGGCCATTGCTTTAAATCACTTTCAAAGGTCAGGCCGGTACTTTTCAGACGCCACCCTTGCTGCCAAGGAAACAAGTGGAACCCGCCTTTACTTAGGTTGATTTGATGCGACTCTTGGTTTTGTTGCCAATTTACAAAGCTGGGTTGCCATTGCACTTTCACATCACTGATCAAACCCTTTTCAAGGCTGACCCACGTTTGTAAGTTCATATCTGAATGCAATTGCTGTTTATCGGTATTGATAAATTGTGCAAGCCATTTAGACACATCTACATTGGCTGCTTCTACATATATATCACCCGCCATGGTTTCAAGTGTTGAACCATTTAATGCCATTCGCGCATCAAAACTCCCCACGGAGATGCCAGGTAAAGCTAATGAACCAGCGCCTTGATGCTGCTCAGGTGTATTTTGCCAAACAATGTTTTCAAGAATGAGTTTACGTGCTTTGCCATCACCTAACATAAAATTAAGGCTACTATCTTGCACAGCAAAGTGACCTGTTTTCCCTAAAAACAAGCTTTCGATAAGTTCTTTTTGCTCAAAGCTATTACTTTGTTGTTCACTGCTTAATTCCAGCATTGTAGGTAAGTCTACATCGGCATGGAAACCATTAATGACAAAGTAGTTCGACTTTAATTGACGGGTTTTAAGTGATTCCCAAAGATTAACTTCAAGGCTCGCCTTATCAATATTTAAAGCGATAGGCGATGTTTGGTTATCTTCAAAAGAGATATCTTCTAAAACTAATAAAGGCCCCTTTCCTTGCCAGCTCGCAGAGATAGAACCTATCGATAGGTTGACATCAAATTGCTCGTATAAAAACGTTTCAATATTGCTTTTATAATCATTGGCATAGGGAAGTGTATACTTTAAAACAGAGACAATAACGGCCAGCAACACAAGGGTAGTAGCAAATACTTGCCATACCTTGCGTATACAATAAAAGCAGACCGTCTTTGTGTTCATTACATCATTACCACATCAAACTGTTCTTGATTATATAAACTCTCTGTTTGAATACTGACTTGCTTGCCAATAAATAGTTCAAGTTCAGCAAGGTTATGGTACTCATCATTGATAAGTGCCTCAGAGACCGATGGCGCAGCATACACCATAAATTTATCAGCAGCATAAGCGCGATTAACACGAACAATTTCACGCAGAATCTCGTAGCAGACTGTTTCAACCGTTTTTTGTGAGCCTCGTCCAGAACACGCAGGGCAAACATCACATAAAATATGCTCTAAACTCTCGCGTGTACGCTTTCGAGTCATCTCCACTAAGCCTAGTGCAGATAAGCCATTTATGTTGGCTTTAGCGCGATCTTTTGCCAATGCTGACTCAAGTGAATGAAGCACTCGGCGTTTGTGCTCGTCGCTGACCATATCGATAAAGTCGATAATAATAATGCCGCCTAAGTTGCGTAAACGTAACTGACGGGCAATCGCTGATGTTGCTTCAATATTAGTATTAAAAATAGTTTCTTCTAAATTACGATGGCCTACAAACGCGCCGGTATTTACGTCAACGGTGGTCATCGCTTCAGTTTGGTCAATAATTAAATAACCACCCGATTTAAGCTCAACTTTACGATGCAGGGCTTTTTGAATTTCGGTTTCAACATCAAATAAGTCGAAGATTGGTCGCTCACCAGGGTAATATTCAAGCGCGCCGGATAGAATTGGTACAAACTCTTCAGTAAATTCTTTTAGTTCTTGATACGTTAATTTAGAGTCAACACGAATTCGCTCCATATCTTCGCCAACATAATCACGAAGAGTTCGAAACGCCAGTGTAAGGTCTTCATGCAAAATACTTTCTTTGCTTACTTTTTTGCGCTTAGTGACAATTTTTTGCCACAGTTTTTTTAGAAACTCAGCATCGTGACGAAGTTCAGCTTCACTTGCCCCTTCGGCAGCAGTACGAACAATAAAACTACCATCTTCATCGCCGTATTCAGCAACAATTTTTTTCAAGCGTAAACGCTCTTCTTCGGTTTCAATACGCTGGCTTACACCTACGTGTGTCGCATCAGGCATAAACACTAAGTAACGAGATGGAATCGTAATGTCTGTCGTTAAACGCGCCCCTTTTGTACCAAGAGGATCTTTGACCACCTGCACCATGATGTGCTGCCCTTGGCGAACAAGCTCGCGAATATCTTGTACTTTCTTGATGGGTTGCTCATCAACACCTTCAACAATAGAGGCGCTGTTAACAATGTCAGACGCATGCAAAAAAGCCGCTTTGTCTAAGCCAATATCTACAAATGCGGCTTGCATGCCTGGTAATACACGGCTAATTTTACCGAGGTAAATATTACCAACAATCCCAAGGTTGCCAATTCGCTCTAATTGGATCTCTTGCAGTACGCCATTTTCAATAAGCGCAACCCTGCTTTCACTCGGTGTAACGTTGATCAGTAATTCTGTGCTCATGTTACCCTCTTAAAAATTCGTTTAATAACTGCTCTGTCTCATATAAAGGTAAGCCGACAACCGCAAAATAGCTACCCGAAATATGACTCACAAATCGCCCGCCTAGACCCTGTATGCCATAACCACCGGCTTTATCCTGTGGCTCTTGTGAGTGCCAATATGCATCGATTTCGTCATCGCTTAATTGTTTAAAAGTCACATCAGTGACAACAAGACAGCTTTTTACTTGCTGGCTGTCAGCAATAGCTACGGCGGTCATCACTTGATGAGTACGCCCTGATAGGCGCTTCATTGTTGCGATAAAGTCAGCTTTATCAATCGGTTTGCCAAGTGCGGTGTCATCAATCACTACCACGGTATCGCTGCCAAGCACAGGGCGGTCTGTGTAACCCATTGCGACACCGGATTGTGCTTTGAGTCTCGCTAAACGCTCAACATAATCACGAGGAGACTCGTTCGGGAATTGGCTTTCATCTGCATCAACGCTAAATTGAGAAAACTCGATACCAAGCTGGCTGAGTAACTCTTTTCGACGCGGTGATGCAGACGCCAAATAAATTGCGGTTTGCATTATCTAATCCTGAAATGACGGCGGTATTTACGCAATATTAAGAAAATCCACCACCAACAAAGCATGCCGGTTAGCACTGGCCATAAGTAATGCGGGCTGAAATAGACCCCCATCAAGAAATGATTAAGCCAAAATTGCATAAGGTGGTAAAGCGTTAAAAACAGAGCCACTAATATGCTCTGCTGCCATAGAGAAAAGTTTCTAATTTTTTGAAAGTTACTTGCCGTGATAAAAATACACACAGAGTAAGTTAATGAGTTCACGCCAAGTGGCGAGCCCGAAGCCAAATCCATTAATAACCCTACCACCCAAGCGGTGCCGATATTAAGACGATGTGGTACAGCGAGCGACCAGTACATCAACACCATTAACACCCAATCAGGTCGATAAGGTTCAAATGAAATAGGCAATGGCATCAATGCCATCACCAGTGCAAAGAAGATACTAATTGCGATTAGCAAGGAATAGCGACTATTCATTACTTATGCTCTCCTGCTGGTTACGCCACAGCACAACCAATAAGCGGATACGGTCCAACTGTGCAATAGGCTCAGCATACACTTGCGCGAATGGGTGACCTTCATCGCGATTGATTTCTGTCACAACGGCCACTGGGTAACCTTCAGGAAAAGTTCCTCCTAACCCAGAGGTCACTAAGATGTCACCTATGCGTACATCAAGGCTATGAGGCACGTGTGAAAGCTTTACGACATTAATCTTACCAATGCCTTCAACCACTGTGCGTACATCGTTACGTAAAATACGTACTGGCGTAGCGTGTGTGGTGTCGGTCATTAATAATACGCGGGAAGTTGTCGATCCAACTTGCGTGATTTGCCCAACAACCCCCATTTCATCGATGACAGCTTGGCCTTCACTTAAGCCATCGGTTGTGCCACGATTAATCACAACTTGGTGACTATATGGGTTTGAATGAACAGACAATACTTGCGCAATGATCTTCCGATTAGATTGCTTAGCCGATGAACCTAATAAAGCACGTAACTTATCATTTTCACGACTTAAAAAGGCTAGCTGTTGTAGTTGTTCGCTTTGTAGTAGCTGCTTCTTTTTAAGTGCTTCATTTTCGGTAAGAAGTTGATCGCGTGTATGAAGGTTTTTTGCACCTATACTAAATAGTTCATAAGGCAGATTAGCAAGATAGATAAGTGGGCTTACAAGGGTATTTAAGCTGGTACGAATAGTTGTACCACCTTGTGTATAGCGGTCACCCACAATCAAAACGACACTCAAAAGCACTGCGACAAAAAGTCGCAGTTGCAAAGAGATTGTACGACCAAACATTAACTTCATTAGTCGTAACTAAATACGTCACCACCGTGCATATCAATCATTTCGAGTGCCTTGCCGCCACCACGTGCAACACAGGTAAGAGGATCATCAGCAACAACAACAGGAATACCCGTCTCTTCCATCAGTAAGCGGTCTAAATCTTTTAGTAATGCACCACCGCCGGTTAATACCATGCCATGTGCAGAAATATCTGATGCAAGCTCTGGTGGAGACTGCTCAAGTGCAACCATCACAGCACTTACAATTCCCATCAGTGGTTCTTGTAATGCTTCTAAGATTTCATGTGAGTTAAGCGTGAATGAGCGCGGCACACCTTCGGCAAGGTTACGGCCTCGTACTTCAATCTCAACAGGTTCATCTGTTTTAAATGCAGAGCCAATTTGATGCTTAATATTTTCAGCGGTTGCTTCACCAATTAAGCTACCGAAGTTACGGCGCACATAGTTGATAATTGCCTCATCAAACTTATCACCACCAATACGTACAGATGATGAGTACACCACACCATTCAAAGAAATAATAGCCACTTCAGTGGTACCACCACCGATATCAACAACCATTGAACCTGTTGCTTCAGATACAGGTAAACCTGCTCCAATTGCCGCAGCCATTGGTTCTTCAATTAAATACACTTCACGAGCACCTGCCCCCATTGCCGACTCACGAATGGCGCGTTTTTCTACTTGTGTTGCACCGCATGGCACACAAATAAGTACACGCGGGCTTGGACGCATAAAGTTGTTGTTATGTACTTGTTTAATGAAGTGCTGAAGCATTTTTTCGGTCACATAAAAATCGGCAATTACACCGTCTTTCATTGGACGAATCGCTTTAATATTTCCAGGAGTACGACCAAGCATTTGCTTAGCTTCTGTTCCCACAGAGGCAACGCTTTTAGGACCACCAGCGCGCTCTTGGCGAATAGCAACAACTGAAGGCTCGTTTAATACGATTCCTTCTTCTTTTACATAGATTAGGGTATTGGCTGTACCCAAGTCGATCGATAGATCGTTTGAAAAAATACCACGAAGTTTTTTAAACATGAGGCTGGATGACCTTTGAAAATACGTTCTTATATTAGCTGCTTTCACTCTATCATGCTCACCATGAAAAAGCGCAGCTACCTTCTTTATTTGTTAAAAAAGGAAGCATCCACTGCTTCCTTATTAAATTTATCGTTCGCGTACTAGACGAAACCCAATATAGTTTGCACGAAAATCTGGCGCTAAAATTAAACGCGTAGATACACGAGCCAAGCTAGGTGCGAAATTCCATGCCCCACCACGAACAGCCACATCAGACTGTTCCGATTTTTTATTTGTCCACTCCCATACATTACCTACAGTATCGTATAGGCCAAATGCATTAGGAGAAAATGATCCTGTTGGCGCAGCACTTTTGTTAGACCACTCACTGCCACACCAACCACAATTCGCTAGGTTTTTACCAATTTCATTACCCCAAGGGTATTCAGTTTCTTTACCTGCACGTGCAGCGTATTCCCATTCAACCTCATTGGGTAAACGAAATAGCTGGCCAGTTTGACCCGACAACCAATCTGCATATGCTTTAGCATCGTTGTAGGTTAAGCACACTGCCGGAAAATCACTGTCTTGATCAAAACCTGGATTACGCCAGTTTAGGGTTGCTTCCCACACCGGTTCACCATTTAGGTAATAAGCACAGCCACGATTTTTCTCGGCTTCTGTTTTATAACCTGTATTGGCAACAAACTGTTCATACTCACCAACGCTCACTTCTTTACTTTGCATCGCAAAGGAGTTAGCAATGGTTTTCTCTACCACTGGACGCTCATTGGCAAGACCACTGCCGTTGATATCGCCCATTTTAAATTTACCTGCCGGAATGACAACGAGACTCGCCGTATTCGTTTTATTCACAATGCTTGCCGCTGGTGCTGATGATGGTTGCTCAGCGGTTGTAATAGCTGCAACAACTGGCTCAGGCTTTTTTACTAGCTTGGCATGAATTGTTTGTGACTTATTAAGTTCTAGGCGAACTTGATAGCTTTTGTAGCCACGCTTACGAATTTCTACATTATGAAAGCCAACAGGTAATGATGTTGTAAGTTTAGTAGAACCAAAACTGACGCCATCTATAAATACTTCATCATCATAGACATTAGAACGAAGCGTTAATTCAACCATTTTAGATTTTTTTAGATCAGGTAATGGTTCAACCCTTACTGGCTTTTTTACAGAATAATCACTTACCGGCTCCTCACTCATACGAGAAACCGATACCACCTTACTATTATCCTGAGAGTCACTGAATGTTAACTGACTATCGGAGTAAGTCGTTGTATAGTTTGGTTGATAGCTGCCAGCCAACGGCGTGCCATAATCAGCACAAAAACGATTATCCAAATTCAGTAAGCTACATAAGCGACTACTGTTTACGTCACCGCGCATTGTTACACTTAAGTTCACGTTGTAATTGCCTTGGCCGCTAAACGCACTATTTACAACATGACTGCTAAGAATTTTAACTTGTGCACCAGCAAGATTACGCTTTGGTTCAACAAGGCGTTCTTCGGTTAAATTAGCAAAAATTTGGTCCACAAAACGTTTAGTGGCTTTTTGTAAGCCCATTTGTTGGCCGCGCTGCTCACACGCTGCAAGTGTTTCGGTACGCTTACAGTTAATTGTGTGATTAACTTCTAAAGTGCCTTCACGAGTAAACTCATTGCGCAAACGCTCGACACGTGCTGTAGCCAACTGCTCTTTTAAGCTTTCTAATGTGTTTAGTTGCGTATGTTTCGCTACGCGAATTTGCTCGATATCTTTTCTGTGTGAAGCAATTGCCGCTAATTGCATCGAAATATCATCTTTGTTCTGTTTATGATCAACCACTGCTTTTTGATAACGTGCTTGCGCATTACCGATATCTAATGTTGGGTCATCAATAAGTCGACGGTACATCTCGTTCATTGCATCAAGCGCTTGGTTTTTTTCTTTGTCTAGCTCAGTTGAGCGTGCGCGTAATAATTCGAGTTGTTTTTGTAACTGACTTTCTTCTTTTAGGTGTTTTTCGAGGATTACGGTCGAGTTATCGTATTCGGCTTGTTTTTTACTGATCTCTGATTCAATCCCAGTTACCGTAGCAGTATCTTGTGCAAATGCACTCGTTGCTAGCAAACTAACTGAAATTAACAGAGATAAAGGAGCTATTCGCATATATTCCATTCCCAAAAAGCGGCAATTATTTGGTCATTATTATTTTTTATAATTAAACTCTTATGCTATGTACTTGCAAGGCAAAACACAAGCTTTGTTCAATTATTATCTGAGTTTACAACTATTACCTTAGTTGATGCCAGTAAATAACATAATCATTTTAGTTTAATTGACTAATTTCTATCTATATGACGATTTTGCTATAATTGAGCCCCATTTTTTATCTAAGTAGCATCGTGAATATTAGTTGTGAGTCACCCATTCAACCCATTTGCCACCCTCTGTTAGAAGCGCATAACTTACAGTTATTTATCAAACGTGATGACCTGATCCACCCCAAAATAAGCGGCAATAAATGGCGAAAACTTAAATTTAATTTACAAATAATGCAGCAACAGGGTAAATCAGAGCTGTTAACCTTTGGTGGCGCATTCTCAAATCATATCCATGCCAGTGCAATCGCAGGAAAACTATTTGCCTTCAAAACTCATGGTATTATCCGTGGCCCCTTACTTGATGAAGCTAACCCGACGCTAAACAATGCAAAGCGCTTTGGTATGACGCTACATCCGGTCAATCGCCTTACTTACCGCCAGCGTCATGACCCCCATTACTTAGACGAACTACAAAAGCAGTTTCCTAATGCTTACATCTTGCCTGAAGGGGGAACAAACCTTGCTGCGATTAAAGGCTGTATGGAATTGGCACAAAGCTTACCACCCAGTGACTATATTATTTGCCCAACTGGTAGCGGTGGCACATTAGCAGGATTAATAGAAGGAACGAGCAATCAAACAACCCTTTTAGGTATTGCTGTCCTTAAACAAGCTGATTATTTAATCGAAGAAATAAAACAACTCAGTAAAAAAGCAAAAGAACAGCACAACTGGCAACTTTTATGTGACTATCATGATGGCGGTTATGGCAAGTTTTCTGATGAGCTATGGCGTTTTTGCCAAACCTTTACACACCAATACAACATTCCCCTTGAGCCTATTTATAGTGGAAAAATGATGTATGCTATTTGGCAGTTAATTGAGCAAGGTTACTTTACATCTGGAAGTGTAATAACCGCCATCCACACAGGCGGGTTACAAGGTCTAAATGGGTTAAAGTACAGGGGCTTAATTTAGCGACGGTCAGCTATATGGGGTAATATCCGCCAACTTTTGCAGTGGTTCAGCAAAATAAAACCCTTGTGCAGCAACCACTCCTAAATTTTTCAGCGTTGCTAACTCATTTTGTGTCTCAACACCCACGGCATAAACAGGGCAACTTAATTCATGCCCTTTTGCAATAATTTGCTTCACGATCTTTTGCTGTTGCTTGTTAGTATCAATATTGTGTATTAACTCAAACGCAAGTTTTATGGCGCAAAAATTAGCAAGTTCACGGTAAAGAGGTAAATGCTCTGCGCTGCGTACATTATCAATCACCACACCTGCCGACAATTTTCCCAAACAATCTAATTGCCCTGCTAACCGATGGCGCTGCTTTAAAAAATCATCCTCATTTAATTCAAATTGCAGCTTACTGACCGTATCACAGCTTCGCATCTCATCTTTCAACCACTGCCAAAACTCTTTGTTAAACCAATTCAGAGCATGTAAGTTGATGCTAACAGCCATTGCCCCTCGTTCACTCAACAGCATTTTTTTTACCTGCAAAACAACCGTTTGATCAAGTAAAAGTACATCCTTTTTACTGCTCATCTGCGGGATAAAATGACGCGCAGCCAAAAGCCCGAGACTTTTATGACGAATGCGAATTAACGCTTCATGCTGAAGGATATCGCCGGTCTGCAAATCAAATAACGGTTGGAAAAAAAGCATAAAGTGCTTTTTCTTTATATATTCAAATAAGTGTTCTTTGCTGTCAGCGAGCACACTCGATTGCGTGTGCCCAAATGGCAAGCGATGAATATGTTGCCAAGCACTTTGTTTTGCTAGCGCAAGAGCCGATTTAGTCAATTGATAAACAACCGCTTGATCTGCGCCTGTACGGTAATTACATACCCCGATTTTTACATCACTGCGGGACAAGTCACTGCGATAATTAAGACATGCTTGGTAGATAACTTGATGCAATCGCTTAGTGTATTTATCAACCTCAGTCGCAGGGACGCTATTCAATGTGACTGCAATTCCCCCTGAAGGGAGCAACTTAACAGAGCGATTAACCAGCTCACCAAATCCTTTAGCAATCACTAATTTAAAATAATTATCGACATCCAAGTTTTCAGGAAAAGGAGTTTTCCAAAAAAATAACGAAAATAAATGGTTATAATTGGTAGGAACACCATACAGAATGTTCAAATCTTGATGGGGCAAAAGCTTTGGTGTTATTGATTTACGAGGCTTTTCTGGCTCACCTTCACTCAATTGAGCTTGCTTCTTAATCCTTGTATCTTCCAGCATCGGTGTTTTAAGCGCCATTCGCCAGCGACGTAACCCCCAATAACACGCTCCAACCAAGATTAAATTTAGAAACAAAAACAAATGGCTTTCCACTAACCAAGAAGGCCAATGAAATAACCGGAGGCTCACCGTTTTATAGCTAAAAACTTCCTGCTCTAGATCAATAAACTTAGCTAAACTAGGTGATACCTCTGCCGTATTCATCACAAACCCTTGGCTTTGAACTAAAGTTGCAATAATGTCATGTGAGGAAACAGGATCGAGACTTAAGTCATAGACTTGCTTGGCAAGCTCAGTCCCTGAGTTATGTACTTTTTCGTGTAGTACATCACTTAAAAAAATATTAAAAACAACTAATAGCAAAAAAACGGCCGCCATATAAATGGCCTCCGATTTCTTAATATGTGCGGTAAAATCTTTTCTCATTTCACAGCTTTGTTGCTCAAACATACACAAAGTGTTGTTCAAGAACCCTATAAATACAAGGCTACAGAGCGATTAAAAGCAATTTCAGAATTATCCTAAGACCAACGCTGTCAAAAGTCATGTAATTTTAAACACCTAGCAAAAAGTGCTAATGATAATTATTTTGTAACCGACAGCTGCATGCTTACACAAAATAACAAAGCCATTTTAAAGCAATAAAAAACCCAGCAACTAGGCTGGGTTTAAATAACTCAAACACTCAATGTGTGTGAATTAGAACGGAATATCATCATCAAAATCGATTGGTGGCTCCATCGGGTTTGATGCGCCGCCTTGTGGTGCATTTTGAGGTTTAGGCGCAAAGCCACCGCCTTGTTGTGGCGCGTTGTTTTGCTGCTGTTGACCATAACCGCCACCATACTGGTTATTACTTTGTTGTTGTGGTGCAGGTTGCTGTTGCGGGCGCTGTTGCTGCTGTGCTGGCGCAGACTGTTGTTGTGGCGCATAGCTATTATTGCTTTGTGCTTGTTGTGAGCCACCGCCGTAGCCGCCACCTTGTTGTTGGCCACCTTGGTAACCGCCTTGTGATTGGCCACCTTGATAACCACCACCTTGCTGATCGCCACCACGGCCACCTAACATTTGCATTTGGCCGCCCATGTCTACCACGATCTCTGTGGTGTATTTTTCTTGGCCTGATTGGTCAGTCCATTTACGCGTTTGTAAACGACCTTCAATGTACACTTGTGAACCTTTACGAAGATACTCACCAGCTACTTCAGCGAGTTTGCCAAATAACACAACACGGTGCCATTCAGTACGCTCTTGCATTTGCCCTGTGTTTTTATCTTTCCAGCTATCTGTCGTAGCAATGCTGATATTCGCTACGCCATTGCCATTAGGCATATAACGTACTTCTGGATCTTGGCCTAAATTACCAACCAAGATAACTTTGTTCACACCGCGTGCCATGGAACTTCTCCTATAAAACGTTAGATTAAACCAGCCACTTTACGTGCTTGGTCTAGGTCAAATTCTTTATCATTAATCTTTAAATAGCTGCGATTTTCATCACAAACAACCGTTGCTTCAATTACGCCCGGTAAAGCAACTAGACGAGAAGCAAGCACTTGTGCCTGCTGCTCTGAACTTAATTCAGTCATTAAGCTAATAATTTTACTTCTTGGTGGGACTTGCATATTCCAAGCAAGGATAAGCCATATTAACCCAACAAGTGCTGCCGCCGCAAACACTGCTTGCGCACTTAACACTTGAGCAACGTAACCCCCTAATAAACCACCTAAAAAGGCACCAAAAAACTGCGTTGATGAGAACACCCCCATCGCAGAACCTTTTTGATTTGCAGGGGCAATACGCGACACAAGTGCAGGCATGGTTGCTTCTAAAAAGTTAAAAGCAATAAAGTAAACCAGCATACAAATACCAATGCCAATCACCGAATCAACCCATAACGACATCGCGAGCATACTTAA
The DNA here is from genome assembly GCF_032716425.1 of Pseudoalteromonas sp. N1230-9. Classification (NCBI taxonomy): domain Bacteria; kingdom Pseudomonadati; phylum Pseudomonadota; class Gammaproteobacteria; order Alteromonadales; family Pseudoalteromonadaceae; genus Pseudoalteromonas; species Pseudoalteromonas sp. N1230-9. The sequence continues at coordinate 445,076 of NZ_CP090419.1, read as the reverse complement.
AACAAGCAGCGCGATTGAGCCAATAAAGGCTTGTTTCTCTTTTTCTTTTCGAATCGCCACTATCATCATTGGAGCCATCAAGAAAAACGCTAAAAACAGCACAGGGATGTATAAATACCAATGATGGTCTGCAATTAAACCATCTTTGATAAGCTGACCTGGTAAGGCGACAAATACGGTGGTTAATGTCAGGTGAAGCAACATCACACCAAAATCAAGGCGTGCTAATTGCGGGTGTTTAATCAGTTGCTTAATGTCATCAAGCGTCGCGAGCGTGTCGCCTTTTGGGGCTTTACTAACCGCATTAGGCACTAAAAATAACACAATAAAAATACCTAAAATAGCAAGCCCTGCGGTAAGCCAAAATACTCCAGCAACTCCCCAAGAGGCAGCAACAATTGGCCCAAGTAGCATAGCAACAGCAAAGCTCATACCAATGCACATGCCAATCACGGCCATAACTTTCGGACGTTGTTCATCACGGCTTAAATCAGAAGCCAGCGCCAATAAGGCACTGGCAATCGCACCCATACCTTGCAGTGCACGCCCTAGTGTCACCATTTGCACAGACTCAGCGGTTGCCGCAATAACAGAGCCAAGTGCAAACACACAAAGGCCACCAATAATCACTTTTTTACGACCAATTTTATCAGACAACCAACCCATCGGAATTTGCAGCACGGCTTGTGTTAAACCATAGGCACCGATAGCAAAGCCAATCCACAGTGGCGAAAACCCTTCTAATTGCTGACCATAAATCGCCAATACTGGCATCAGCATAAATAGGCCAAGCATACGGAATGCAAATACGCTCGCCAACGAAACGGCTGCGCGTTTTTCTCGAGAGTTGAGTGAAGATGCTGTCATGAATTACTGATCTTGCTGTCTATTAAAATGTGAGCGTGGATTCTACCACAAGCGAAAACTAAATAATCACCTGTAAGTGATGATTTTTTCTTTGATCAAGGATTAATCTTATCGCGTATTATGAGATACTGAAAAAATAATTAGGTAATAAAACGAGATAGCATGGAAAACATTGAAGTCCGAGGCGCCCGCACGCACAACTTAAAAGACATCAGCCTAACCATTCCCCGTGATAAGCTGATAGTTATCACTGGCCTATCTGGTTCAGGGAAATCGTCTTTAGCGTTTGATACTTTGTATGCAGAAGGGCAACGTCGTTATGTTGAATCACTGTCAGCGTATGCAAGACAGTTCTTATCGCTAATGGAAAAACCCGATGTCGATCACATCGAAGGTTTATCGCCAGCTATCTCTATCGAGCAAAAATCGACCTCGCATAACCCGCGTTCAACAGTTGGTACAATCACTGAGATTTACGATTACCTACGTTTATTATTTGCCCGTGTCGGTGAGCCTCGCTGCCCTACTCACGACTTACCGCTTGCAGCACAAACGATCAGCCAAATGGTCGACACAGTTTTAGCCCTACCAGAAGGGAGCAAGCTAATGTTGTTAGCACCGGTTGTGAAAGACCGAAAAGGTGAGCATGTTAAGCTGCTTGAGCAACTCGCAAGCCAAGGTTTTATTCGCGCACGCATCGATGGCGAAGTCTGTGACTTATCAGATCCACCGACCCTTGAGCTTCATAAAAAGCATACGATTGAAGTTGTGGTTGACCGCTTTAAAGTTAAAGATGGCCAACAACAGCGTTTAGCTGAATCATTCGAAACGGCCCTTGAGCTATCAGCTGGTATTGCCCATGTAGCGGCAATGGACGATTCACTCAGCGAAGACATGCTGTTTTCTGCTAATTTTGCCTGCCCAACGTGTGGCTATGCAATGAGTGAACTTGAGCCGCGTTTATTCTCGTTTAACAACCCTGCGGGTGCGTGTCAAAGCTGTGATGGTTTAGGTGTGCGTCAGTATTTTGATCCAAACCGTGTTGTGCAAAATCCTGAGCTAAGCCTATCGGGTGGTGCAATTAAAGGTTGGGACAAACGTAGCTTTTATTACTTCCAAATGCTGCAAGCTGTCGCAGAGCATTATAAGTTTGACCTAGAAGTGCCTTTCCAAGAACTTGGTAAAGATGCGCAAAAGGTGATTCTTGAAGGTTCAGGTAAAACTAAAATCGCCTTTAATTACCGTAACGACCGTGGTGATTTAATTACGCGTAACCATGAGTTTGAAGGCGTTTTAAATAATATGAATCGCCGCTACCGTGAAACAGAGTCAAACTCAGTGCGTGAAGAGCTCGCAAAATACCAAACAAGCCAAGCGTGCCCGAGCTGTCATGGCTCTCGATTACGCGAAGAAGCTCGCCATGTATTTATAGGCCAAACCAATCTACCTGCAATCACCACAATGAGTATTGGTGAAAGCATGGCATTTTTTGATGGTTTAAATCTAACAGGCCAGCGCGCGCAAATTGCTGATAAAATCCTTAAAGAAATTCGTGACCGTTTATCTTTTTTAATTAATGTAGGCCTTAATTATTTATCGCTTGAGCGAAGTGCCGACACCCTGTCTGGCGGTGAAGCGCAGCGTATTCGTTTAGCAAGTCAAATCGGTGCAGGTCTTGTTGGTGTAATGTACGTATTGGATGAGCCATCCATTGGTTTGCATCAGCGCGATAACGACCGCCTATTAAAAACCCTTATTCACTTGCGCGATTTAGGCAATACAGTGATTGTGGTTGAGCATGACGAAGATGCCATTCGCGCTGCAGACCATATTATCGATATTGGTCCTGGTGCGGGTGTTCATGGTGGCCATGTTATTGCCGAGGGTACCCACGACGATATTCTAGCGAGTAAAGATTCAATCACAGGTCAGTACCTCTCTGGCGAAAAGAAAATCGAAGTACCAACGGCTCGCCATCAAACCACCGACAAATGGCTTGAGTTATTTGGTGCCACAGGTAACAACTTAAAGAACGTTGATTTACGTATTCCATTTGGCTTAATGACCTGTATCACGGGTGTATCAGGCTCAGGTAAATCAACGCTTATCAACGACACTTTATTTAAGCTGGCTCATACCGAGTTAAATGGCGCAACGACCGCCGAAGCGGCCCCGTACAAGTCAATCAAGGGCCTAGATCATTTTGATAAAGTGATTGATATTGACCAAAGCCCGATTGGCCGTACTCCGCGCTCAAACCCTGCAACTTACACCGGCATTTTTACTGGTATTCGTGAGCTATTTGCGGGTACTCAAGAAGCCCGCTCGCGTGGCTATAAGGTTGGTCGTTTTAGCTTTAACGTTAAAGGTGGTCGTTGTGAAGCGTGCCAAGGCGATGGTGTGATCAAGGTAGAAATGCACTTTTTACCTGATGTATATGTACCTTGTGATGTATGTAAAGGCCAGCGCTACAACCGTGAAACCCTCGAAGTACAGTACAAAGGTAAAAACATTCACCAAGTACTCGAAATGACCGTAGAAGATGCCCGTGACTACTTTGATAAAATTCCGGCTATTGCACGTAAACTGCAAACCTTAATGGATGTCGGCTTATCGTATATTCGCTTAGGTCAAGCGGCAACGACTCTTTCAGGTGGTGAAGCGCAGCGTGTAAAACTGGCTCGTGAACTGTCAAAACGCGATACCGGTAAAACCTTATATATCCTTGATGAGCCAACTACGGGTTTACACTTTGCTGATATTCAGCAATTATTAGTAGTACTTCACCGCTTACGCGATCACGGTAATACCATAGTTGTTATTGAGCATAACCTTGATGTGATTAAAACCGCAGACTGGATTGTCGATTTAGGTCCAGAAGGTGGCTCAGGCGGCGGTGAAATTTTAATTTCTGGTACACCTGAAGAGGTCGCTGATTGTGAGCGTTCACACACAGGAAGATACTTAAAACCACTGTTATAAAAAGGATAATGCGTGCGTAGGTATTTAAAAATTGCAAAATGGCGCGCGAATAAACAGCTTCAACAACAGCAACGTAGCTGGCAGCCACATAAAACAAGGCTGGTTGAGCGCATACAAGCGATTTGGTTTAACTTAAGTACCGCACAAAAGCTCTATCTGTTAGCATTAAGCAGCCTGATTGTTCTGCAATCGGGCTGGTTAAGTGCCACCATTACGATCATCGCTCTCGTTATAGAATTTTGGCCCAAATTTAATCAGCTTTGGCATTCACTTGCAGGCAAAGCGTTGATTTTAATCTTCTACGCCAGTATCGCTAACTTTGTATTGGCAGGTGCGAGTGGTATTGTGAACGATGTAACTCATGTCTCATCAACTCACTTTAACTACACACATAACTTTGCCACTCTCTTATATTTACCCCCTTGGGCGATGGGCATTAGCTTAGCGACCCTATTACTATTTCAACTTTTTTTACCTTTCTATATTTTTGCTTTATTACTGATAAAACCATTTGGCTCTGAGCGAATTAAGTTTATAAGCCAAAGCTATTCGCCACTATTAACCGCCATAGTACGCTTCGTACTAGCGTCAGTGGTATTGATCAACCTGATTTCGTTTATTGACGACCAGCCGCCTGAAGAAGTACTCGACAACATTGTCAGTACCTTTGCAGATAGTAAAGCCATTGCTAAAGAGTCAGGTGAAGAGCAACAAAAAGCGGTTGAAGAACTCAGTGAAAAAATAGAACAACAATTGCCAGACAGTTCAGAGAAACCACTCACACCAAAGCCTGACATTAATCTTGACGGTGATGGCGAAACAGCCGAAAACCTACGCCAGTTTTTAGATACTAAAGGCTACTTTGAACGCAGTAAACGCTTAATTGCTATGTTTGCTTACAGCTTTGAGGCGGATAGTTACTCCCGCTGTGTAAAAACAGAAAACAGTAAAGCGGTTGAACTGAATGATTACGAAATTGTACAAGTAACCCCAGATAACAATGCGGAGTATGGCTACCGCTTTGAAGTGATTGCTTGTGACTCACCAGGTATCTTGCCAGTTACTAAATAGCAGACAAAAAAATACCGCAGCAATCAATACTACTCACTTGGCTTACTGCGTTTTTCTCTGATGAAATGAAATATCGAAAGCCCAATAAAGCCAAAGCAAACTAAGGCGATTACTAAGTTGGGTATAAAAATAAGTAACATAGCAGCATCATAGCCGATCTTTGCGAATGCAGCACAAAGGCTACCAATGATAAGTTCAGTTAAGATTAGCTCCCATTCTAATGAGCTATTCGCAGGCACGGTTTTAGCCGCATAATGTTTTACTTTAAAACCCATATCAAAACCTCCAAGTTCCTATTTTCTGTATTCAAACTATCATCAAAAGGCAAAACCACAAAAATAAAATGATTTAAAAAGCTTATTTCTCCCTATAAAGATTAGATTTAAACCATTGAAGTTACGTTAATTAACATTTTGAAACCTATATAAATCGCCTAGAGCTAGGTAAGCGACTCTAGCAACTTTCCTCGCTATTGTAGTAGTTTTTATCAACGGGCGACCAACCAACTTTGCTTTAAAAATAATATCGATACTCGCAGTAAGCACGCTTGTTATTACACTGCCAACCCTCTTACTAAATAACCAAGATACTCAAGAATTAGAACAACATCTTAAGATATCTATCGAGGTTTCAACCGAGCAAATAAACAAAAAATTGACCACAAAATTGAATTAAAACTCAACCAGTAATGCCCTGTTTGCCCATTACATTGGGCAAGCTTTTCTCAATTAACAGGCTAAAAGAATGAAACAACTAACCCAATCACTGCTCTCAAAAATTGCTGTATCTTACTTGTTAACAACGAGTATTTGTAATGCAAAAAGTGCCGTTTGGCAGGTAAGTAAAGGCTACGTGATTACACAGTTGAGCGCTGATGAGGAATAAAAATGGAAAAAAAAGACAAAACTGCTGCTGCACTTATCTGTTTGTTTACAGTATTAATCTTGCTGAGTTTTTAATAAAAAAATACCGCTATTCAGCGGTATTTTTATTTCAATAATTTGTTGAAAAGCTTACGGACGAGGGATAAAACCTACCGCATCGTAAACAGCTTTTAATGTTTTTTCAGCGCGGATACTCGCCTTTTCAGCACCTGATTTCATAATGCTATCAAGTAGTGACTGATCTTCGCGAATTTCTTTAAAGCGCGCTTGGATTGGCTCAATCATACTCACAACCGCTGCTGCTGTGTCTTTTTTCAGATGACCATACATTTTGTCTTCATATTCAGGTACTAAGTCTTCAATTGAGCGCTTAGTTGCAACTGATAATAAAGTGAGTAAGTTAGATACACCTGGTTTTTCTTCACGGTCAAAGTAGATACGCGCTTGCTCGTCTGAATCGGTTACTGCTTTTTTCAGTTTCTTTTCAATCTTCTTCGGCTCATCTAATAACATGATGTAACCGTTTGGATTTTCATCTGACTTAGACATTTTTTTCAGTGGATCTTGCAAGCTCATTACACGTGCACCAAACTCAGGGATGTATGGTTCAGGTAGTTTGAAAACATCACCGTATAAGTTATTGAAACGTGTTGCGATATCCCGTGTTAACTCAAGATGTTGCTTTTGATCTTCACCCACTGGCACTTGATCAGCCTGATATAACAAGATATCAGCCGCTTGCAGCACAGGGTAAGAGAATAAGCCCACATTTACGTTATTCGCATGCTTTGACGACTTATCTTTAAACTGCGTCATACGGTTAAGCTCACCCATTTGCGCATAACAATTTAATACCCAGCTAAGCTGAGCATGTTCTGGCACTTGAGATTGTACAAATAGTGCTGATTTCTCAGGGTCGATACCACATGCTGCATACAGCGCAATACCGTCAAGCACGCGCGAGCGTAGTTGCTCAGGATCTTGACGTACAGTAATGGCGTGTAAATCTACTAACATAAAGAAACTTTCGTGGTCTTCCTGTAGCTTAAGCCACTGGTTAATAGCGCCAACATAGTTGCCTATTGTCATACCACCGGTTGGCTGAATGCCGCTTAACACTACTGGTTTACTCATGATGTTCCTTTATATTTTTACTTAAAAAGACGAATTTAAAATGCACTTACCTTTGGGTAAGAACAGGTATTATATCTAAGAAATTCTCACAGAGGTACTCTGGATTGAAATCAGCGAGGTTTTCACCTTGGTTATAGCCGTAGCCTAGCGCAACAACGTCAATATTAGCCGCTTTGGCAGCCAAAATATCACTTTTTGAATCGCCTATCATAACTACTTTTTCTGGGCTTACATCAAGTTTCTGACATGCAAACTGTAAAGGCTCAGGTGATGGCTTCTTTGCCATATCATCACCACAGACAATCAGCTGAAAATGGCTGGTCAGTGAGAGTTTATCAAGTAACTTCTCGGTAAAACGACGTGCTTTGTTGGTGATCACCACTTTAGGCATACCAGCAAGCGCAGCAAGCCCCGTTTCTACATGCTGATAAAGCGCACTATAGTCACCCACAACTTGGTCGTAATGCTGATAAAACAAATTAATGGCGCGCTCAGCAAGGGCTTCATCTAAATGTTCACTGACTTGCATATCGCCACTCAAACCACGCTTTACAAGCGTTTCTATACCATTTCCCACCCAGCTTTCAACCAACTTTTGGCTAACAACCGGAAATGCTAGGTCAGTCAGAGTCAGGTTCATCGCTATGTATAAATCATAAACACTGTCGACTAAGGTGCCATCTAAATCAAAAAATGCTGCATCGTACTTCATGAATCAACCTTCGCAAGTTCGTTACGCATTGCATCGATTACCGCTTTATAATCTGGTTGATTGAAAATCGCAGAGCCTGAAACAAACATATCAGCGCCTGCTTTTGCAATTTCAGCAATGTTATCAACACCAACCCCACCATCGACTTCTAAACGAATATTACGGCCTGATTGCTCAATAATTTTACGCGCTTGGCGAAGCTTCTCAAGAGTATGTGGAATAAAGCTTTGGCCACCAAAGCCAGGGTTAACCGACATTAATAACACCACATCGACTTTATCGAGTACATGTTCAAGATAGCTAAGACTGGTTGCAGGGTTGAACACCAAACCAGCTTGGCAGCCACTGTCTTTTATGAGCTGCAAGGTGCGATCAATATGTTCACTGGCTTCAGGGTGAAAACTAATAATTGAAGCGCCAGCTTCTGCAAAGTCTGGGATAATACGATCGACTGGTTTTACCATGAGGTGCACATCAATCGGTGCCGTCACGCCGTAGTCACGCAGTGCTTTACAAATCATCGGGCCAAAAGTTAGGTTTGGCACATAGTGGTTATCCATTACATCAAAATGTACAACATCAGCGCCACTTGCGAGTACACGATCAACATCTTCACCTAAGCGAGCAAAATCGGCCGAGAGTATAGACGGGGCTATTAAATACTTTTGTAATGTTTCCAACATGAGAAATTCCATCATAATTTGCGACTGCAAGAAGAGCGCATAATGTAACCCAATAGCTAGCCGATTAAAACACCGCGCTCTTTGTGAGGTAAATAAACACTGTGAACGAGCCCATTAAGCTAACTAAACTTAAGTATGAGTAATAAATTATTTAATTTATTCGCATAGTTAGGTTTTGACACACAAAAACCAAACATAAAGCTTACCTCAAGACACTAATTTTATTAATTTTTCCTTAAATTCAGCACTAATTAAGTTTGTTATTTGAGCAATTGTTAGGTATGCTTGTCTAAATAACATAAACTAAGGTTATTACCATGCGTGCTTTTAAAACTGGGATCTTAATCGCGTCCGCACTGACTGTTGCTGCTTTTGCACATTCGCTTTCAACTGAGAATGATGACTTTTTATTAACTGCATCAAATTGTCAATGTAACACAACAGGCCTTTCTTCAACTGCGAATCAATGTATGCAAGCCGAACAAGAAACAGGTTGGTTTTCTTGGCTTACAGGCGATAGCCGCAGCGCACAATTCCATTATTTAGATTTACTAGAATTACTAACAAGTAGTGAAGAATCAAAGAAAGTTAGTAGTTTAGGCTCAAAATTTTAAGCCCAATGAGTAAGTTTTTTAGCGCGTTACAAAGTGTTTTCGCTGCTTTTTTTGGTGTGCAATCAGAAAATAAACGTCAGGCCGATTTCAAAGAGCATTCATTAAGCACGATCATTGCTATTGCTCTTGTGTTATTTAGCTTATTCGTAGCGGCTATTTATTTCACCGTTTCTTTGGTACTAAATACATAGCCATCAACTCATTTACCTTATTCCGCGAGCCACCTTTTGGGCTAATTGTGCGTTTCACCTGAATCTCATCAAGTGCTGCTTGGCTGTATATTTTCCGAGTCCACACTGTATCGTGGTTTGAGATAAGCACAGGGGTGTTATTTTCAAATGCCGTTTGCTCTGCCAGGTTTGCAAGGTTAGCTTGATCATCTAAATTAAAGCCCCCTTTCGCATACGAGGTAAACGAGGCCGTTTTACTCAAAGGCACATAAGGTGGATCGCAATAAACAACCGCATTTTCAGGAATGAGTTTAAATACTTCGTCATAACCTAAGCAAGTAAAGGTTGCTTGCTGTGCCTTTTGCGCAAAAAAGTTCATTTCTTTTTCAGGAAAATATGGGCGCTTATATTTACCAAAAGGCACATTAAAAATGCCTTTGAGGTTGTAGCGACATAAGCCATTGTAGCCGTGGCGGTTCATGTATAAGAATAAAATAGCACGCTCATATACATCATTACTTTGATTAAACTGAACACGGTACTCATAATAGGCTTCTGGATGATTATTTAATTCAACGAATAGTTTTTTCGCATCACTAATAAACTCATCCGGAGTGCGTTTTAGTTCGGTATATAGGTTGATAAGGTCTGCATTGATATCATTAAGAATGTAATGCTTGAAATCTGTATTTAAGAAAACAGAACCTGCACCAACAAAAGGTTCAACTAAGGTATCAGCGCTCGCGCTCGCTTTTTTTAAACGGGCATGAATATCTTCTACTAAGCTGTATTTTCCACCTGCCCACTTAAGGAAGGCTCTGGTCTTTTGCTGCATCTGCTCTTAACTTCAATTCAGTGTTGCGCGATTCTACACTAATCTGTTTTATTTTACTGATCTAGTGAGGCGATTTCTTGCTTAATTTTACTTATTTTTTTGTAAAAAGGCTGATTTTTACGCA
>NZ_CP090419.1:42500-132500 GCF_032716425.1 Pseudoalteromonas sp. N1230-9 | reverse complement strand
ATCAATTGATTGCCATTGCCCTTTCACACTTTTTGCCAATTGTTCAGCAAGTTGTGCGACACGACAAGCTTGCTTTTGATCTACATGGTAACGATTCATTAAGCCATCAACTGTACGCTTACGAATGTCATGGTTATGTAGCTCAGGCACCATGCTATATAAAACACCTTCACGTAATGCACCACGAGCAAGACCCATTTGCTTTATATTTAACGACTCGAATAAAGCAATTAAAATGGCTAGTCCTGAAACGAATACTAAGCGCCTCTCTTCTATTAAGCCAGGGAGCTCAAGATCAGCAATTGTGTCATATTGGATTGCTTGCTCTTTGATAGCTAAAAGCTTATCAAGCGTTAAGAGTTCATCTTGATTTTGTGCAACCATGATTTCTTGAATTGCTTGCACTGTACCAGATGCACCGCTGGCGATTTGCCAACCAGATTTTTTATACTCTGCAACAATATCTTTAACAACATCATGCGCTGCTTTTATAGCTGCATTGAAATTCTTTTCATTAAGCTTTTGATCTTTGAAGTAACGCTCAAGAAAAGTCACGCACCCCATATTAAGACTTTTATAGTGTAATGCCTCAAAACCTTTACCAATGACGACTTCAGTACTTGCCCCACCAATATCGATAACAAGCTGTTTGCCATTGCAAGCTGATGTATGTGCCACGCCTTTATAAATTGTCTTAGCTTCTAGCTCACCGCTGATGACATTGATTTTATGACCAAGGATCTGTTCAGCTTTTTGCTTGAATACATCGGCATTGGTAGCAAGGCGTAAGGTTGCGGTTGCAACGATGGTGATATTATCTTTTGGTATGTCTTGTAAACGTTCAGCAAACAAGGCTAGGCATTCCCAACCTCGTTGCATGGCTTCTTTGCTAAGCACGTTGTTTTCATCAAGCCCAGCAGCTAGCCTCACCTTACGTTTGACTCGACCGATCGTTTGCAGACCGCCAGCAATTGATTTAGCAATTAACATATGAAAACTGTTAGAGCCTAAATCAATAACTGCATACACATTTTTTTGCGGTTGAAGTTGCCCCACCGTTCAAAAACCTCTAGTTACTACTAAGTCTTAAAAACGGCCGTTTATGACGACCGTGATTTTTGGTAACTATTGTTTGGGCGACGTCCGTTGTTATTACGATTACGTGGGCCTGTAGAATAGTTCCGCTTTTTCTGAATAGTAGGCTTAGTTAAATCATCAAGCAATGCACTTTTATCATAATGTGATAATGGAATGCTGTGCTCTATATACTGTTCAATCTCATGAAGGTTATATGCATACTGCTCACAGGCAAAACTAATCGCGTGGCCTGATGCACCAGCGCGGCCTGTACGCCCTATGCGATGTACATAATCTTCACAATCATCTGGTAAATCAAAATTAAATACATGGCTTACTTCTGGGATATGTAAACCACGGGCAGCTACATCTGTTGCCACTAAAAAGTCTAAATCGCCTTTGGTAAATTGAGCCAAAATTGATTGACGCTTTTTCTGGTTCACGTCACCGGTTAATAACCCAACTCGATGACCATCCGCTTTCATCCAAGCATAAACATTTTCACAACTGTGTTTTGTATTTGCAAACACAATTGCTTTGTCTGGCCATTCTTCTTCAATTAACGTTAACAGCAACTTAATTTTGTCATCTTGTGATGGATGAAATAGCTCTTCTTGAATACGTTTGCCTGTTTTAACGTCTGGCTCAACTTGTACGTGCTCAGGGTTTGTCATATGTTCGAATGCCAACTCTTGTACGCGATAAGACAAGGTTGCTGAAAACAATAAGTTCAAGCGTTCAGCTGTTTCTGGCATACGTCTAAACATATAACGAATGTCTTTAATGAAACCTAAATCGAACATGCGATCGGCTTCATCAAGTACTACAACTTCAATTTCGTTCAGGGTATAACAACCCTGTTTGTAAAGATCGATGAGGCGTCCGGTGGTGCCAATTAAAATATCAACGCCTTTTTCTAGTTGTGCACGTTGTTTTTCGTAATCTTCGCCACCATATACTAACCCTAAGTTAAGATTACAGTGTGGCGCTAAAATTTTTGCATCTTTGTGTATCTGAATCGCCAGCTCCCGAGTTGGGGCCATGATCAGGGCTCTTGGATGTTTACTAGATGCTTTGCTAGATTGTAATAACCGATGGCACGTGGCAGTTAAAAACGCCAACGTTTTGCCCGTACCCGTTTGTGCTTGGCCAGCAATATCGCGGCCTTCACAAATAAAAGGTAGGCATTTAGCTTGAATGGGAGTGCAATATTCAAACCCATTTTCGGTTAAACCGGCAACCACTTCCGGTGCGATAGCAAAGTCTGAAAACTTTTTATCGGTCAAATGTGTCTTAGTCATAGCGTTTAAGCATAACGTTTAAACTTGCAATAAGAAACAAGAGTGTTTAAATACGCATTAAATATTTCGCCTAACTTATCGGAGATCGCAATGAGCGAGAAAATTATTCAATTAACTGACGATAGCTTTGAAGCTGACGTACTTCAATCAGACAAACCTGTACTTGTTGATTTTTGGGCTGAATGGTGCGGACCTTGTAAAATGATCGCCCCAATTCTTGACGAAGTAGCGGGTGAATTTGACGGTCGTGTGACAGTAGGTAAACTTAATATCGACCAAAACGCAGGTACACCACCTAAATTTGGTATTCGTGGTATCCCTACGTTACTTCTTTTCAAAGATGGTCAAGTCGCAGCGACTAAAGTAGGTGCACTTTCTAAAACTCAATTAGTTGAGTTTTTAGAGAACAACATCTAATTTTGACTGTAAAAAAGGGCTTTTTGCCCTTTTTTTAACTTTATTTTGTTTAAAGACTGGACGCCTAGCTAGTGACCTGCTAGTTTATAAAGCCAACTAATCCTTAGTTATACCAACAAACCTCACTCATGTATCAAACGATGATTTGAGTATGATAATTGTAATAAAGAACCCACCAATATGCATTTACGCGAATTAAAAGACAAGTCGATCAAAGAGCTTGTGAACCTAGCTGAGTCCATGGGGCTCGAAAACGTAGCCCGTTTAAGAAAACAAGACATTATTTTTGCCATTCTAAAAGCACACGCTAAAAGCGGTGAAAACATTTTTGGCGGCGGTGTACTAGAAATCTTACAAGATGGTTTTGGTTTCTTAAGATCATCAGAAGCATCTTATTTAGCAGGCCCAGATGATATTTATGTATCTCCGAGTCAAATCCGCCGATTCAGCATGCGTACTGGTGACTCAATTTCAGGCTTAATTCGTCCGCCAAAAGATGGTGAACGCTACTTCGCACTCCTGAAAGTCAATGAAGTTAACTTCGACAAACCTGAAAACTCACGCACTAAAATCCTTTTTGAAAACCTTACTCCACTTCACGCAAACGAACGTTTACGTATGGAACGTGGTAATGGTAGTACTGAAGACATTACAGCGCGTGTACTTGATTTGGCCTCACCAATTGGTAAAGGCCAACGCGCACTTATCGTTGCACCGCCAAAGGCAGGTAAAACGATGCTGCTGCAAAATATTGCGCAATCAATCAGCTATAACCAACCTGACTGTGAGCTAATGGTTCTTCTAATCGACGAACGTCCAGAAGAAGTAACTGAGATGCAACGCCTTGTTAAAGGTGAAGTGATTGCATCAACATTTGATGAACCAGCAAGCCGACACGTTCAAGTTGCAGAGATGGTTATCGAGAAAGCAAAACGCCTTGTAGAGCACAAAAAAGACGTTGTTATCTTACTTGATTCAATCACTCGTCTTGCACGTGCTTACAATACAGTGATTCCTTCGTCTGGTAAGGTATTAACCGGTGGTGTTGACGCTAATGCATTACACAAACCAAAACGTTTCTTTGGTGCAGCTCGTAACGTAGAAGAAGGCGGTAGTTTAACAATCATCGCAACTGCGCTTATCGATACCGGTTCGAAGATGGACGAAGTTATCTACGAAGAGTTTAAAGGTACAGGTAACATGGAACTACACTTAAATCGTAAGATTGCTGAAAAGCGTGTATTCCCTGCGATTGACTTTAACCGCTCAGGTACACGTCGCGAAGAGTTACTAACTAAACCTGATGAACTACAGAAAATGTGGATTTTACGTAAGATTGTCCATGAGATGTCTGAAATAGATGCGATGGAGTTCTTAATTGATAAGCTCTCAATGAGTAAAACCAATGATGAGTTTTTCGACTCAATGAAGCGTAAATAAACGCGGATAGACTTCAAAAAATGCCTGTTTAAAACACAGGCATTTTTTATATGCCATTCTAATAATACCAATACATTTTATTAAGAACGTTATTTTGAGGTATTGTTATTAATTAGTATAAATTGGAATATACATTAAAGCTGTTCTATACCTAATAAGATTAAAGGTAAAGGACACTTCAATGATTCGCTTTAAAGTAGCTATAACTCTGTTTGTAATAAGCCTACTTAGTTGTATTGCCTGTTTTTCTTTTTTTAACTTAAGCCCTCTTACCTATATTACACTCAGCACTATCATTATTTTTCCCTGGCTTATCATGCTAGGTTTTTTATTCATAAATGATAAAAAGCAACGCGATCACTTAACTCATTTCGTCTCAAGTATTACCTCTGAACATGGCGTCAACTTTACCTTCAGGTTTGACGAAAGCAATGAACAGCTCCCCAAGGCATGTCATGCACTAAATGCCAGCCTAACTCTCGTCGATCACATGCTAAGTGAGATTTACGCATCCTCAGCACGATTATTACCGATGGCTGATGCTTTACGGGATACTTATGCCTCCATGACCCAAAAAGCGACAATTCAAAATGCTCATGGTGTTGACCTAGCAAACACAATAGAAAGAACAATTGATGTATCAAGAGAATTAGATGCCAGCTTAGAACAGATTTACCATGCAGTATCCGATGCTACAGACTCAGTAAAGCAAACACGTGTAGATGCAGATAAAAGCCAAGCAAGCTTGGTAAAATTAGCAGAAAATATTAATCAGACGAGTGAGCAAATAATTCTTCTCAAAAAAGACAGTGATGCCATTGGCTCTGTGATAGATGTGATCAACGGTATTGCCGAACAAACGAACTTGCTGGCATTAAACGCAGCGATTGAAGCTGCCCGGGCTGGTGAGCAAGGACGAGGCTTTGCAGTAGTTGCTGATGAAGTACGAAACTTAGCAGCTCGTACCAGCCAATCAACGCAAGAAGTACAAGAAATGGTGTCTAAAATTCAACAAAGTACTGAACGTGCGAATCAGCTAATGCAAACGGCATTAAAAGAAACCGAGCAAACGGTTAAGCTATCGGAAGAGTCCACCAAAGAAACCAATAAAATCGAACAAGCCATGCTTGCCATTAATGCGTTATCTGAAAATATCCATGAGCAAGTTGCCATACAAAGTCAGATGTCTGATGAAGCGCAAGCGAGTATTGAGTCAATGGTAGAGCTTAATTCAGATGCGTTATCCAGCTCACAGATTCAAGCCGTTTCAAGTCAAGACTTAGTAGAATTAGCACATACATTAGATGAGAAGTTGTCGATATTTAAAATCACTCACCCGTCAACAGATGTAGCACAGCGAGTTGACCGTTCCCGATTTGAAAGCTCCCACGATAAAGCTATCGAACAAATTCAAGAGGGTGACATTGAGCTATTTTGAGCCTCTGATGCACTGTGCAGGTGATCAAGTAATTGAGCAACTAAGCTTGGTAACTCTATAAGTTGATTATGCTTAAGTGCCGACTCGAGTGCCATTGCGCTGCTGGCGACTTCATCGAGGGCAAACATTTTTGCTGCGCCCCCAATTCGGTGCGCATCTTGTTGTAGGTTAAATAAATCGTGCTCTGAGAAGTGCAACTGAACTTGTGAGGCTTCGTAGTCAAAACTACCAATAAAACTTGCAACTAAGTCGCTCATATCCTGTTGCTCGTCCATGACATTGAGGGTGTTTTTACAGTGTTTTGCAAGCTGAGTGTAAAACACTTTTTTGTCAATTGGCTTGGCTAAATAGCCCGTAAAACCAGCTTTTAAATAGGCTTCGACTTCATGGCTAATGGCATTCGCTGTCAACGCATAAACAGGTTGAGTAAACCCACAATCACGTAACAATTTAAGCGCACTTAACCCGTCGAGCACCGGCATTTGAATATCAAGTAAAACAACGTCAGGAAAAGTTTGTAGACACTGTTCAACGGCTTGTTCACCGTTTTCTACTGCAATGACTTCTAATCCCATCGACTCTAAATAACGGTGAATTAACCTGCGGTTATCAACATGATCTTCCGCTAGGAGCACTTTTCCACTGAGCCCTGATGGCGTTTGTTGAGCACTTGCATCATGCTCTATTTTATCGATAGCTGGAATATGTTCTTTACAGGGTAAGTAAAAAGAAAACTCGCTGCCTTTGTTTACTTCACTCTCAACGCTTATATAGCCACCCATCATCATTGCAAGCTGCTGTGATAAGCTCAGTCCCAATCCCGTTCCGCCAAAACGTCGGCTAATACTATTATCTGCCTGACTAAAACATTCGAAGATCAACTTTAGCTGCTCTTCATTCATACCAATGCCTGTATCAGTTACTCGAAACCATACTCCATGTTGCGATAAAGAAACATATAACCTCACCTCACCTTGATGAGTGAACTTGATAGCATTTGCACATAGGTTGATCAAAATTTGTTTAACCCGAGTAAAATCTAAATAACTATAAAATTGCTCGCCTAACTCGTTATGGAATGTGAACTGCAGGTTTTTATCTATGGCTTGTCCACTAAGCATGGCATGAACGTCCGTTGATAATTTAACGAGATCACCTTCTTTTAGGTTTAATTCCAGTTTGTTTGCTTCGATTTTACTGATATCTAGCACATCATTAATAAGTTCTTTTAAGTGCTCACTTTGCTTATGAATGACACGCAATTCGTCATTGAGGGATTCAGGTTTATAAAGGCCATTCATCAAGTTATCGGTCTGACCTAAAATGGCTGTCAGTGGGGTACGTATTTCGTGGCTTATATTCGCTAAAAACTGACTTTTTATTTCATTAGCTTTGCGTAGCTGATCCGCTGTTTTTTCTAACTCTTTAGTGCGCTTGGCAACCATTAGAGACAGCTGCTCTTTTGCTCTTTTTTCTATGCTACGTCGATAAACAGTGACCCCTGTCACCACCAACATAATAAATAGAATAAACAGCATAATAGCCAACTGTCGCTGCTTAGACATTTCTAGCTCTTGCACACTTTGCTGTTGTTTTAAATCAAGGATCTCTTGATTTAGCTGGCTTGCTTGTATTTGACTTTGTAGCTCACCCAGGGATTTCAGTAACTTTTCATTTTTAGCAGTATTTGTGTCGCGCACAAATTGATCAAACAAGGCCACTGACGCCTTATAATCCCCTTGCCCTGCTTTAATTAATGCACGCATGCCCAAACCGTCAAGAACGCGTAATTCATCCTTAAATTCTTCTGCCATTTTTGTGGAGGCATTAAGGGTTTGCTCTGCCTTTGCTAACTTCCCTTGCAGTAACTCTATTTTTGCAAGCGAAAATAGGCCCGCTAACTCCAATGACTTATTATTTATCTGTTGGGCAAACTCTACCGCTTTCTCTGCATGACTAATAGCAAGTTCAAGATCACCTGTGCGCAAGTAAACATTGGCGATATTGCCATGTCGTGATGATAAGTAATAGGCATTATTTGTTGATTGGTAATAGCGTAAAGCTCGCTGATAATAATGTAGTGACAACTGATATTGCCCTAACTCAGAATATGCGACCCCCATATTGCCATAAGACTGTGCCACTCCATCTTTATCACCTAGCTCTTGATAGATCTCAAGCGTCTCTCGATACATATCAAGTGCTGTACTATAACTCGATAAACGAATATAAATGCCTGCAATATTGTGCAAAATATCAGCTTTATCTTGAGCAGTGCCGTATTGCTCAAACAACGTTTTAGCTTGTTTATAGTAATCAAGTGCTTGATGCATATTGAACATATTAAAATAAGCAAGGCCAATATTACTGAGCAAATTTGCTTTAGAAATAGGATCTTTCATGTTTTCCGCGACTTTCAAAGCACGTAAGTACGTCGCGACTGCTTGTTGCATTAAACCTTGGTAATAATAAGTGACGCCTTGCATTTTCATTGCTAAAAAATACCCCTCAGGATCCGATTCAAGGGTCGTACTTTTCTCAGCTAACTGGTAATGCTCAACGGCAGCCGCAAAGTTGCCCTGCTCGAGTGCCAAATCGCCTAGTTGCATATGAATATCATGCTGTTTGTGTGAACTTAACACAGAAGAAGCCAACAGTTTTTTTCCTAACTGCAGCTTTTCATCCCATTGCTGAGATTGATTAAAACGCTCCAATACTGAAGGGTGGGCATGCACAATATCGGTAAATAAAAACAAGGAACAAAAGAACATCAAGTTAATTAAGCCGCTGCGCAATTTTATAAGCATATTGTATATATCCCTAAAAGCTTAGTATGCATTAAGCCACTAAAATTAAATCTTGATTAACTGCGCCAACGATTAAAAACACAAGCGTGGTTTTAGTAACGCTGCTGTGATAGCGTGTATAAATTAAAGATTACACTAAACATCGGCTTACGAACAATGGTTAACCCACTGATTGACGAGATTTTTTGCTTACTTATAAGACAGCCGATTTGGAAAGTTCATACATTAGCAAGCGCCTTATCAGAAACTAATTACATCAAAGCACTCGATGATGACCCGCAAAAAGACTTGTTTAAGCGCAATTTTCTAGTCATGAATGCACTTTATCAGCTGCAATTACAGCTGTTCCCTGACTACCATCTACGTATCGCTTCGCTGCATATAGAGCTTGTAAATACACCGTCACATACAGCATTACTGCAAGCGGAACCTTTAAGAGATTACTACCTCGATTGGCACAATTACGACACATCTAACGATGAAATTGAAGCTCTTCTTGATAATTTCTGGCAACGTTTTGCTCAGCAAACTTACGTAAACACGGCAAAACTCACTCCCTTGCAACACCAACAAATACGGGAGCGGTGGAATTTAAATACTGAATATTCATTAAAGGATGTACAAAAGCGTTGGCGGCAACTTGCATTAAAACACCACCCAGATAAGCAGGGCTCTGCGGCGGTGTTTAAACAAATACAAGATGAATATGAGCAACTTAAATTATATTGCTCATTATGATCAGTTAACGAGTGAGGCGACGCGCCCGGATTTTACGCTTTTTGATATTGCCTTCTGTTAATTTTCGTAAAGCAGGTTTTGCAGCAACACGCTCAACAGCAATAAAAGCGACATTATCCAGCACATTAATTTTACCAACTTGATGGCCTGCAACCCCTTCTTTACCAGTTAATGCCCCTAAGATATCACCCGCACGAATTTTTTGCTTTTTACCCGCATCAATCATGATGGTTGCCATCGTTGGCTTATAAGCTGGCTTTTCGAGTAAACTAAACGGCGGTAGTGGTTCAGGGTCAAAGTCACGCTCATAGTGGTCACCGATTTGCGCTACCTTGAATTGTTCTGCTTCCCCATAAATTGAGCAAGCAATGCCTTTTTTACCTGCCCGCCCAGTACGGCCAACTCGGTGAACATGAGTTTGTGGGTCATGAGCAAGGTGGTAGTTCACCACCATGTCCATATCATTAATATCCAGTCCACGAGCAGCCACGTCTGTCGCCACTAAAATAGAAGCACTCTTATTCGCAAAACGAATTAATGTACGCTCTCGCTCTCGCTGCTCAAGGTCACCATGCAGTGCAACTGCACTGAAGCCCTCAGCAAAAAGGTCATCACAAATCTGTTGCGTCTCTACCTTGGTGTTACAAAAAATCACACAGCTTTCTGGTTGAAACTTCAGTAACAGTAGCTTTAGGGTATTAAAACGCTGCTTGTTGTTATCCAACTTATAAAAATATTGCTTAATTGTGCTTTTTTCTTGCTCTTCTTCAACCTTAATCATTTCAGGGTTGCTAAGTACTCGCTCAGCAATAGCTGCTATCGACTTTGGATAGGTCGCGCTAAACAACAGTGTTTGACGCTGTGCTGGAATGCAATCAACAATCGCGTCTAACGTATCTTGAAACCCCATATCAAGCATTTGATCGGCTTCATCCAGTACCAATGTCTCGACATCATCTAAACTCAATGTCCCTTTACGAATATGGTCATCTACACGGCCAGGCGTACCTACTACTATGTGAGCACCATGTTCAAGTGAACCTATTTGAGGACCAATAGACACGCCCCCACATAAAGTTAATACCTTAATATTATGAATGCTGCGCGCTAGCTTACGTACTTCTTGGGCCACCTGTTCGGCTAATTCACGAGTAGGGCATAAGATTAATGATTGAATACGAAAACGCTTTACATTCAGCTTAGCTAATACACCTAAGCTAAATGCAGCTGTTTTACCTGAACCAGTTTTCGCTTGCGCAATAATATCTTTTCCTTGCAAAATCACAGGCAAGCTTTGTGCTTGCACTGGGGTCATTTGTGAATAACCTAAGGTCGATAAATTTTCGACTAGCTCTTGCGGTAAAGCCAATGATGTAAAAGCAGTTGCTGTCACAGTAAAATTCCACACTTGATAATTGAGGGACATCCTCGAAGATGTAGGTGATCATAGCAGACATTCGCTCTTTTCTCTAAAGCAAAAATAAGTACGACTCTCACCACGCCTGCAGTTCATATTTCGTTACAGTTTGCTACTTTATAACTCACTGTATATGTTCTAACTTAAGGGTATTACCAAGGAAGAAGCTATGTTACTTTTTAATACCGCTGTTGCTGATGTTTTCTATAAACAGGCTACAACTTGCCCTCACTGTCAGAGTAAACATTTTTCACTGATTAATAACAGTAAACTGCTTCGGTTTACTATTTTACCTGTTGCCCCTTTATCTATTAGTTATCAACGCCAATGTGATGATTGCGGTCATATAACTGATGTGCCTTGGTACTCTCTGCCCGTTTTAGAGATCATTTCATTTATAAAGTATTTCATAGGACTTTTAGTTATTAGCTACCTCTTAACGACGTTTATATTAAGTAGCCAACGCCAGAGCGAAAATGAAATACACTACCTAGATACACCAAAGCAATTTGATACTTACTTTGTTCTTTCGGAACAATTTACGGGCCATCCCAAACGCGTTAATAATTTAAAGGTCGCCCAATTAATTGAATTTGATGATAATACGATGACCTTTCGTGTAGGTAACTACACTTATAAATACAATAAAGATATCGAAATTGCGATGCGAACCAGCATGCTGGTACAAGATAATTACTTTGCCAGTAAAACAATTACCTTAACAAAACAGCAAGTTCATAACTTTTACCGCGATAACATCATCTATAAGATTTTACGCCCAGAGCTTTATAGCCTATTTGGTGGCTTTGTGATGCACCCACCTAAACCTAAACCTCTTTATACAGGCGTAAAGCTTGATAAAAATAACCAGCAAGGGATCACTTACTTTAAGGATGGTCTTTATAAGGAAGCGATTGAGAGCTTTACCCTCTCAGCAGAAGCGGGATACTCATGGGGACAACTCAACCTTGCTCAGATGTACCGAGATGGGCAAGGAATCCCTCAAGATACTGCTAAAGCTGCTTACTGGTTAAACAAAGCAGCACTACAGAGCAACCCTAAAGCAAAAATTGAACTCGCAGAATTGTGCCAATCTATCGACTGCACCCATTTAGAATAATCTAGAAAGATTCACGCAAAATAGTATTTACAACATAATTGATACAATATAACATAACCATATCATTACTTAAGTTTAATCAGTAAATCGCTCATTAAACTTAAGGTAGACCCTGCACACTAGCACGCTAACGTTCCCGTGCTACACTCTTGCCGGCGGGGTTATCTCGCCGGCCTTTTCAATTAACCTTTTAGTTTATGCCAACCTTGTAGACACACCACCATTATAAGTCCTGCAAGTATGCCGAGCATGCCATCAAATAAAACAGGAGCAATAAACTCTCCTGCAGCACCTGCATGTTGCAATGCAAAATGAGTAACGGCTTGCTGAGTATGATGTAACAGAGCAATACCATGTACTAAAATACCACCACCAACTAAAAACATCGCAATGGTCCCTGCAATAGCTAAGAAACGCATTAATTTTGGCGCCAATGCAAGTAAAAATTTACCGAGTAACTCTTTTAGCCTACTACCACTATTTTCTGCAGTTTGAAGCAAATACAGTCCCGCATCATCCAACTTAACGATACCTGCTACTAAACCATATACACCAATCGTCATGATCACCGCGATAACACTCAGCACTAACGCTTGGTTAATAAGTGTGGCACTCGCAACAGTACCTAGCGTAATGACGATTATTTCGGCTGAAAGAATAAAGTCGGTACGGATAGCTCCTTTAACCTTCTGCTTTTCATACTCTGTTAAATCTTGATGTTCTAAGGATAGCTGCTCGGAACTCTCCTTATGACCCAATAACTTTTCGACTATTTTTTCAGCCCCTTCAAAACATAAAAATAAACCACCAATCATTAGCAAAGGGGTAATAAGCCAAGGAAGCCATGTACTGATTATTAGCGCGGCTGGTACCAGTATCGCTTTATTAAGAAAAGAGCCTTTAGCAACAGCCCAAACAACGGGTAATTCACGGTCAGCTGTCACACCAGTAACTTGCTGTGCATTGAGTGCAAGATCATCGCCAAGCACACCCGCCGTTTTCTTAGTTGCGACTTTACTCATAGTCGCAATATCATCTAAAAGTGTAGTAATATCATCAAGTAATGTGAGTAAGTTAGTGCCTGCCATAGTAATTCCTTGCCAATTAATTACACTCACAACATAACTTATCTAGTCATTTTCACCAACGGTTAATTTTTCTTTGTTAGGCTTATACTTCATTCAGTAAACAGGGGGTGTTGCAATGATAAGACCACTTCTCTCAGGACTCGTTCTCGTTAGCTTATGCGCATGTGCAAAGCAAAGTGATCCAAATAATTACACATGTGGCGAAGACTCCACTGTGAGCATTGCTGACATCAGCGAAGATGAAGCCGAATTGTTGTTCAAAGAACAGAGCTTTGTATTAAACCGACAAGTAAGTGCATCTGGCGTTAAGTACAGCAATGACACTGTTCTTTTTTGGTCAAAAGGTGCTGAGGCTATGCTCATTTTAAAAGGAAAAAAATATCATTGCGCACTAAACCAATCCTAGCAAAATCTGATTGTTGAAATTCGCTTAATCACTGGTTTTGAGTATAATGGCGACAGTTTATCCAGCGTTTAAGTAGCCATAATGAAATACAAAGATCTTCGCGAGTTTATCGAATTATTGGAACAAAAAGGTGAATTAAAACGGATCAAGCAAGAAATCGATCCTTACCTTGAAATGACCGAGATTGCCGACCGTACTTTGCGTGCCGAAGGCCCTGCATTGTTATTCGAAAACCCTAAAGGTCACTCTACCCCTGTATTAGCAAATCTATTTGGTACCCCAAAGCGTGTTGCAATGGGCATGGGACAAGATGATGTTAGTGAACTACGTGAAGTAGGTAAACTGCTCGCTTTTTTGAAAGAGCCTGAGCCTCCTAAAGGTATCAAAGAAGCACTTGGACAAATCCCAGTATTTAAGCAAGTGCTAAATATGCCAGCAAAGGAAGTAAAAAAAGCCCCTTGTCAACAAGTGATACTGGAAGGTGATGATGTTGATTTAACAAAGCTTCCAATTCAGCACTGCTGGCCAGGCGATGCAGCACCTTTAATCACATGGGGACTAACTGTCACTAAAGGGCCTTATAAAAAACGCCAAAACTTAGGTATTTACCGCCAGCAGCTACTTGGCAAAAATAAAATTATTATGCGCTGGTTATCTCACCGTGGTGGAGCACTCGACTTTAGAGAGTGGTGTAAAGAGCACCCTGGTGAGCCTTACCCTGTATCAATAGCACTTGGGGCTGATCCTGCCACCATATTGGGTGCTGTTACACCAGTGCCTGACACCTTGAGTGAATACGCCTTTGCCGGCCTGTTACGAGGAAGTAAGACAGAGGTCGTTAAATCTATCTCAAATGATTTACAAGTACCTGCAACAGCTGAATTTATTCTTGAAGGCTATATTATGCCGGATGAAACGGCACCTGAAGGCCCCTATGGCGATCACACTGGTTACTATAACGAAGTTGATGAATTTCCAGTGATGACGGTTACCCATATCACACACCGTGAAAATCCAATTTATCATAGTACTTACACAGGTCGTCCACCTGATGAACCTGCCGTTTTAGGTGTAGCATTAAACGAAGTATTTGTGCCGATTCTACAGAAGCAATTTCCTGAAATTGTTGATTTTTACCTACCACCCGAAGGCTGCTCTTATCGTATGGCTGTGGTCACTATGAAGAAACAATATCCAGGACATGCTAAGCGAGTCATGATGGGGGTGTGGTCTTTCTTACGTCAGTTTATGTATACCAAATTCGTCATTGTTTGCGATGATGATGTAAATGCACGTGATTGGAATGATGTCATTTGGGCGATCACCACACGTATGGATCCTGCGCGTGATACCACACTGATCGAAAACACTCCTATCGATTATTTGGATTTTGCCTCGCCAGTATCTGGCCTTGGCTCAAAAATGGGTATGGATGCAACCAATAAATGGCCTGGAGAAACAGACCGTGAGTGGGGTGAACCCATTGTGATGAGCCCTGAAATCAAACAACGTGTTGATGAAATATGGGACAGCTTAGATATTCTCTAGCCTGTGTCTATGATAAACTGTTCAAAAATTAACGGTTGTATAAACCTACAACCGTAAAATGCGTTTCTGCTTATTAAAGGTAAACTATGCAAACATTACTCGCTGACGTTGTTGCGATCAGCCCGCTTACAGACCATGTACATAAGGTCATTTTGAAACCACAGCAGCCTGTGTCATTCGAGGCAGGCCAATATATGCAACTTGTATTAGGCGAAAAAGACAAGCGTGCCTTTTCAATTGCTAGCCGCCCTTCTCAAACGGATCAGGTTGAACTACATATTGGTGCATCTGGTGCAGACTCATATGCTATGCAAGCACTTGAGCATTTACGCCAAGCACATACAGAGCAGCAGCAAGTAAACGTGGAAGTGGGCTTAGGTGTATCGCAACTTCGTGCAGAAGGTGAGCGTCCAATCATTTTACTAGCTGGCGGAACAGGCTTCTCATACGCAAAGTCAATGGCTGATCACCTCGCAGAAATTGGTTGTGAACGCACCGTATTGTTTTACTGGGGTGTCCGCGAACAAGCAGCATTGTATGCTCATGATGAAATGCAAGCATGGGCTAACAGTAACCCACACTTTCAATATATCCCTGTCGTTGAAAATGCACCAGCAAGCTGGACAGGTAAAACTGGCTACGTTCACAAAGCTGTTATGGCAGATATCGTGTCACTCGAACCCTATGATATTTATATGGCAGGTCGTTTTGACATGATTGGTATTGTACGTGATGACTTTATTAATCATGGAGCAATCCGTGAGAATATGTATGCCGACGCATTCGCATTCATCAAATAAATAGTCAAAAAGCTCTCTAGGCATTCAATATAGAATGCCTTTTTTATTAATCTCTTCAACAAACTACTTTGTGCAATTAATGAACAATTAAATCCATACAAACGATTTCACAAACTGCATTTCCTTGACCATACTTTGTTTAGAATAACGAATGGGGAGAAACCCACATGCTAAACACTAAAGTACAAGACTTCATGCAACGTAAGTTACCGCATATTACACCAGAAACAGAAATGACTGCGGCCATCAGTGAATTACAAAAATTTAAACTTTTGGGTGCGCCTGTTTTTGATGACAAGCAATGTTTGGTCGGCTTTATTTCAGAGCAAGAATTGCTGCAACCTTTAATGCAAAATAGCTATTTCTGCGATGGTGTTGTAAAAGTTAAACAGCTCATGCGCACCGACGTGGTTACTGTCAGTAGCGATCAAAATATTATTGAGCTTGCTGATAACATGAAAACAGGAAAACCCAAAAACTATCCAGTTGTCGAGGGAACAAAAGTGGTCGGTATGATCAGTCGCGGAGATGTGCTCAAAGCATTATATGAAAATTACCTTTCATGCCAAGAGCACCAAGTATAAATAGCCCGCGATTATCGATTTGCAGCTAACTGCTGTAACGCTGCTTTATCAGTATCGCTTAAGTATGCTATTTCAAGCGCATTTGTTTGTGCTTTTTCCATATCAGCTTGACTTAAACCAGCGGCAGGAGCAGCAATTTGATATTCATGCGCAATTTCAATACCTTCCACAGCGGGATCATCGGTATTAATTGACGCTAGAATACCATGATCCAAAAAGGTTTTTAGTGGATGAGTAGCAAGTTCGGCTACCGTACTGGTTTGAATATTACTGGTTAAGCAAGACTCAATACCAATACGGTTGTCACGTAGGTAATCCATCAGCTTCGCATCCTCAATCGCTTTTACGCCATGACCAATACGGGTTGCACCCAACTCGTTAATTGCTTGCCAGATACTTTCGCTGCCACGTGCTTCACCGGCGTGAATAGTCGCTGCCAAGTAAGCATTATGCACTTGCTTAAAATGACCAACAAACAACTCTCCTGGGAAGCCCATTTCGTCTCCTGCCAAGTCAACAGCGACTAAGTCATTTTTAAATGCTAATAAGGCATCAAGCTCTTGCTGACAAATTTTAGTGCCATAGGTACGCGACATAATACCAATCAGATTCACCTTAATTGGAGCACCTTGGCAAGCACTTTTAATACCATCGACCACAGCCTCAACAACGCCTTCTGGGTGTAACCCTTGGCTCTGAGCCATATAGTAAGGACTAAAGCGTAGCTCTACATAATCAAGTTTTTGGGCTATGGCATCTTCAACATTTTCAATAGCAATACGGCGACACGCATCATAATCACCGAGTACCTTTACGCCCCAATCTAATTTTTGTAAAAAAGCCACTAAATTAGGTTCAGGGTCTATCACTTGGACATGTGGGATTAATGCTTCTACATTATCTGCTGGCAGCGCAAGGTTAAACTGACGACCAAGTTCTAAAATGGTTTGTGGACGAACATTTCCATCAAGGTGACGGTGAATATCAAGCAAAGGCAGTTTGTTATTGATCATAATTAGCACTCAGGTTCAGTAAATTTGCGCGGATCATACGTACCCACAACGATATTTCAAGTTTAGATGATTTTATTTACTTTTTTGAGGCCAAATGTCTGCCTCTGTCTATTAGCGTTGTTTTTGTATAAACCGCCAAATAGTTTTGAAAAGTTTTTCTGCATCAATCGGTTTGGTTAAATAACCATCCATGCCGCATGCAATGCCTTTTTTATAGTCATCATCATGGGCATTAGCAGACAAACCAATAATGGGAAGTTCTGTCATCATCAGCTCTTGGCGAATCACTTTAGTCGCTTGCAAGCCATCCATATTAGGCATTTGAATATCCATAAGCACAACATCATATTTATGTTCGCTGATCATCTTAATCGCTTCATACCCATCCTTAGCGACATCAGGCTTACAGCCTTTAGTTTCTAGAATAGCGCACGCCACATGTTGGTTTAATGGATTGTCTTCAACCAATAAAACAGCGAGTTCTGCAAATGAAACAGCGCTGATATCAATATCATTTAAATCGTCATTCGCATGTTTGATAGCTTCTAAAGGTGACACAACAGGCAAAGTAAACGTAAATTGTGCCCCTTGTCCTTCTGCGCTTGATAACGTTATATCACCGCCCATCATATCGATAAGCTTTTTACATATGCTTAATCCAAGCCCTGTGCCACCAAAGCGACGTGAGGTCGAGCTATCGGCTTGTGAAAATGGCTGAAACAGTGTTTCTTGCACCTCTTTTTTAATTCCTATACCAGTGTCGATAACACTAAAATATGTTGTATCGTTTTGCTGCCAAATTTTTAAGGTAATGGTTCCTTGCGGCGTAAATTTAACTGCGTTATTCAGCAGATTTAGTAATATTTGTTTCAGTCGAATGGCATCGGTATGAATCACCAGCGGCTGTGTATTATCGTAATCGACAACAAACTGCAATGAACGCGAATTCAATTCAAATTGCAGTAAATTACTCATTTCACTGACCAAGTTACAGACATTAATTGGCTCTTGATGTAGGTCTAAGCGACCTGCTTCAATTTTTGAAAAATCGAGCACATCGTTCAACACGCGTAACAAAACATTAAGCGCACTATCAGCTTGCTCAATATAATTACGCGCTTGCTGCCAGTCTTGCTCTTGTAATGCCAAATAGTGAAGCCCTTTAATACCGTTAATAGGCGTGCGAATTTCATGGCTCATATTGGCTAAAAATTCACTTTTGATTTGGCTTGCTTTATCCGCTTTTAATTTTTCATTACGTAGGCTTTGGGTTTGTTTCGCAACCTGTTGGCGTATTTGTATATTTGTGCCCGTTACTGAAATTAAAAAAATAATCAATAACCAAACAAATAGCATGCCTACTATCTGTGCAAACCAATACATTAGCCAGGATGACTGCTCCACTGACTCCCATAACTTTATTTGCCACACCCGTTCGCTAATATGAAAATCAAAATGTGCAATTTGCTTGGTCCCAATGCGCCCAGAGCTTGAAATTTCAATGGGGTTTTGAGTATCACTTACATCATAAAAACTGGCTTCAATATCGGTCGTTTGATTGTAATTAAGCGTTTGTGCCAAAGCATCTAAATTAATGACCGCCACGACATACCCTTTGAAACCAACCTGACGATGTAAATCAGCATAAACAGGGTTAAAAAATAACACCCCACGTTCATTTCCATCACCTTGCATTAAACTAATGGGTTCACTAACAGATATATTTTTTGTTAAACGGGAGTTTGTCAGCGCTTCTCTTCGCACTTCACTTGAGGCTAAATCAAACCCTTGAGCTGACTCATTTCCTTGTAGTGGATGAATATATTGAACAGGGAAATAAATAGCTCGCTGAGAGACGCCTTGCCATTCGCCCGCCACATTTTTTTCTTTCACATAAAATGTTGGACCCAGTTCTTCGCGTAGTGACTTTTCGTAATCAGGTAATTGTGACTGAACCACTTTTGGGGCCCACTCAAAGGCTGCAATTTCATTACTGTCTTGTAATTGTCGAGAAGTAAAGCGCTTGAACTCTTGAAAGTCGACATCATCACTACTGGCAAAAAATGTCGCAAGTAAAGCTAGATGAGACTGTATTTCACTTACTTTGTGCTCTAGGTTGGCTTTAATCGCACTCACCTTCGCCTGTTGGCGCTGCTCATCTTTGTCCTTTTTCACACTTGCTGCACCATAAAAGCTAATACAAATGATCAAATAGATAAGCAGTGAAGGAACAATAATCTGAGCCCGCTGTTGCATAAGGTTATAACTAAATGCCGCCAACACAAGTGGTGTGAAAATCAACACACCAATGCTGTCGCCTATCCACCAAGCAATAAAGTTATTCAGGGCCATGTAGCTAGGTATAACCTGATTTATTATTAATAGTGCCGTCCCTGTCAATGGAGCAATTAAACAACAGATAGGGCCACCTATAACGAGCCCTTGTACGCTGTTTTTAAGGGATGACAACTCAAGCGGTATTTTTATGATATGGGTGATAATGTAGTACGCAGCCCAAGCTTGGAAGGTAGACGCTGCAGTTACGCCAACAGCTTGGAGCATGATCTGCCAATGAAGAATATCAGAGACACGATCTAGGTGAATCAAATTAACTAAAAAAGCACCAAGAATAATCCCCGCTAAGGCTCGGTTGCGTTGTAGTAAAATACTCGCAAGGGCAATCCCTGCGGGTGGCCACGCTGCAACCGCATAACCATCAATAGCGAGTAACGAATTACTTAAATACCCTGTAAGAAAGTAAGCAAGCGCAATACTTATTGTCAGCGTAAACAAGTTCTTCAAGCCATTTAACTCCTTTTTTAGGCAAATGGGGCTCTATTGATATAACACCAGCGCTTTATCTGGTTGGGCACTTTTACTATAACTAAGCGCAGCCTGCTGAAGGTATTCATGGCGATTATTGGCATTCAGTGCTTTATCAAAAACACGCGCAGCTAAATCGTACTCACCATGGGCATTCGCAAGACAAGCTAAAGCTAAAAGCAACTGGGTATTGTCAGTGTCTTTTTTCAACACATCCTGCAAACTTGCCTGTAATTTTAATGCATCCCCTGCAGCACTGGTTTTCAAAATGTGTGCTAAGTCTTTATGTTGCTGCGGATTTTTAATCATTTTAATTAAGCTTAGCTCAATTTTATTTAAATCGCCTGCTTTCGCCATGGCAGTGAAGTAACTAACTTCAGCCAAGGGTTTCAAATTCTTTGCTAATTGTTCAAATCGTTCTGTTAATGTGCTGCTAGATTCTGCGTCAAAATAGCGATTGAATAATTGCTGCCATTCTTTGTCTGTGAGTGCTTTTTTACGAAGTAGACGCGGCATAAAGTCATTAAGTGCAGACCACTTTTTCTCTTGAACTAATACATGAGCATACATTTTCAGTTCAAGATTTGATGCTTTTTTATGCTCAGCTAATGCTTTCAAATCGGCAAAAATCGTGCTGGTTTCACCACTAGCAATCCATAGGTTTGCCACTTTCAGTTGCTTACTTTGACTAATTTTATCAAGGTAACTAATCGCTTTTTCGCTGTCATTTTCAGCCAGCGCAGCTTTTGCAAGTAAGGCATAACGGACATCAACCCACTGCTCAGCGACACTGTTATTATTCAGTGCTAATTCAACTTCAGTGTAATCATTGTTAATAAGACTCCACACACCTTGCTCAATAGCCGCTTGCTTTCGCTCTTCACTGCGCGCAAAAAAGCGATGACGTGTATGGCTGTACAAAGACCATAAATAACGCACCAATTTGTAGAGTAAAAACCCAGCACCAGATATCAAAACGATCAGTGCACAGACGCCCCAAATAGTGCCCTCTACGGTCGTTTTATTAAATGAGATTAATACATAGCCTTTTTGATCGATGAAAAAAGGGGCGATCCCTAAACAGATTGCAACAGCAATTATTAATAGTAAAAAGCGGATCATTGTGCCCACTCCTTCACCTGCTCAGTACTTTTCAGCGATACATTAGGGTTAAAATCAAGTTGCTCTTTTGAAAGCTCAAGCAAACTCTTCAGAGCAGCTTTAGTAACCGTGTCATCTTGCTTGAAATAGTCCTGTACTAAGTCATGCGCAGCATCAACGGCAGTGAAGTAAACGCTACTTTGTTTCGATAACACAGCATCTTGTGCTTGAGCTAGATACAAGCTCAAACGCTGCTTCACTAAATGACGTTCTTGCTCACTTAAAAATGGCGCAACAACCATGTCTTCACGGGTACGCACGGTAACAAAGAAGTCTTTAAATTGTTGCCATGACTTAGCTAGGTTTTGACGCCACTCACTAACATTTTCACTCAGTTTACTAGGGTCTTCTTGGCTCACTTCTTCAGGTAAAGAAATCGCGTTAAAAACAAGTTCATCAATATGCTGCGCAACACCATGCAATTTTAGATAGATAGCTTCAACTGCAACAGGCTCAATAGCATTTAATGTTTGTAAATCTTGATGAATTGCCTGACGTATGTTCCCTGTACCTGGGTGTTCAGCTAACAAAGAGTCTAAACGTGTTAACACAGCAGCCGCCCCCTGATAGTCATGCTCTGCCCAAACCTTAAACTCAGCCATACGCTGTAAACTTGTTACTTCTTGTGGGTTTAACGTATAGGTCTGCTGCTCAGCACGTTTTAATGCAGCGTCTAACTGTTGTTGAGTTTGCTGCACATTTTCGTTCAATGCAGCCGCTACTTTTTGCTCACTGTTGTACAGTGAATGCTGTAATGTTTGCTGCGCACTTTTAACAGCATCAAGTTGTTGTTGTAAGCGTTGGTTTTCGGTTGTCAATTCAGTCAATACACGTGAAGATTGCTGATCACTATTAAGTTTTTGATAAAACTCATAACCAACTGCAGAAGCAACTATTACAGAGATAAGTAGAGCTAAGCTACCGGTTTTACTAATCCCTTTTTTGTGATGAACCGTTTGCCCTGAAGCAGCCTTACCTGCTTGCGCCTTTTTCGTGGACTCGGCTACTGGTTTAGTTGACTGTTTTAAATCTGATTCACTCATTTTGCTACCTTGCTCATTGATACAGGCGAACATCGCATTATCGCTTGCCCCCGCAGCAATATGTATATGTGTTCTTGTTACATTTTTTTGCTGTAAATAATCAGCAATACGTTCACTTGCAACATAAAACTGACGCTTAATTAACCACGCTAACTGTGACCCATTTTGGCCATTAAAAATGGCGTCCACAGCGGCATTACTTGTAATGACTATACCTTCAACATCAATTGTTTGCCAGTGGTCCATCCACTTACCAGGTTCACTTTCGATGGCGCTACGCTTATACACAACCAGTTGATTTAATAATGCACCACGTTGCTTCAATGTTTTAGCTATGGTGGTGCGCCCACCTTCGCCTTTCACTAAAACAATATTACTCAGTTCAACATCTTGTAGTGTTTTTAGCTCAAGCAACCCTTCAGAATCGTGCTGCTTTGGCACCGCAGCACGACGACCAAAGGCCTCATAAATGGCATCCGCAGTTTGTTGTCCAACGGCATATAGCTGAGCAGCTTTATTTATAACAGGAGTGAGGTGAAGTAATGCATGAACCGCATCTTGCGATATAAAAATAATTTTATCTGCATTTTCCAGTGGCGCGAGTTCTTCACTATTCGGCGTTAAGTAGTCAAGGGTCAATACTGGGCAGTGGGTTGTTTGATAACCCGCCTGCTGAAGCTGAAGAGCAAGCTCAGTGCCTTTACCTTCTGGACGAGTTATCAAAATATGCATATTACGCGTCTCTGTATACGTCAGCTAAGATTTTATCAGCGCCTTGAGCAAGTAACTTTTCGGCAAGTTCAATGCCTAGTTTCTCTGCATCAGCGGCAGGGCCAGTTACTTCATCACGGAGCATTTGACTACCATCAACCGCGCCAACTAAACCACGTAAATGGACCTGTTCACCATCAACGAGTGCAAATGCCCCAATAGGTACCTGACAACCACCTTCTAAACGTCGATTCATCGCACGTTCGGCATTTACACGAATGCGTGTTTCACTATGCTCAAGAGGTGCTAACAGGGCTTTAGTCACGTCATCGTCAATACGACACTCTATGCCTACTGCGCCTTGGCCGTTTGCTGGCAGAGATACTTCTGGCTCAATAAATGCGGCGATGCGCTCCTGCATTTCAAGTCGAATTAGACCCGCAGCAGCGAGAATAATTGCATCATATTGGCCGTTATCAAGTTTTGCCAAACGCGTATTAACGTTACCGCGTAAATCATGAATAACAAGGTCTGGGCGGGCTTCGCGAATTTGACACTGACGTCGAAGACTTGATGTGCCCACAATCGCGCCTTGTGGCAACTCATCTAAGCTTTTGTAGTTATTTGATACAAACGCATCACGTGGATCTTCGCGCTCACAAATAGTATTAAGTTCTAAACCATCCGGAAACTCAACCGGCACATCTTTCATTGAGTGAACAGCAATATCCGCTCGCCCATCTAACATAGCTTGCTCAAGCTCTTTAACAAATAAACCTTTACCACCAATCTTGGCAAGAGGTGTATCAAGAATGATATCGCCCTGCGTTGACATGGGAACAAGTTCAACGGTGACATCATCATGAAAGTGCTCAAGCTGAGCTTTTACAAATTCAGCTTGCCATAAAGCGAGTGCGCTTTTACGTGTCGCAATTCGAACGTATTTTGTTGTCTGAGTCATGAAAAATCCAATTATTTACTAAGCTGACGCTAGTCAGCTAAAATTCTAAATTCTTTTTGTGCAAGCAAGTTGCCGTCGGTATCAATAACCTCAACACGCCAATCACCTACTTGCTCAGGCATAATATTTTTAGTCGAGTAAGTGCGAAAACGCGGACTGCTTATCGCTAACTCTATCGAAGCCAGTTGCTGATTTTGGTAATACCATACATGACGTACAGCTTGCCCCTGCATATTCTTAAGCTCACTGAAAAAGCTAAGGCTTTGGCTAATATCAAGCAATTTTACATCGCTTTTTAGAACATTGACTGGTTCTCGATCAACAACATCTGTCGTTAATACCGCTCGACTCACTTTATCCGTATCTATCTTAGCGCCAATTGCCACACTCGCGATATGGGCTGTTTGAGCAAACTGCTGTTTGTTTTGAACAACTTCAGGCTGTGCTTCGTCTTTTGGCTCACTAAATTCAGGTGGCGTTTCATCAACGCTTGCTAACACGTCGTCGTTTTGATCTGACTCTACCTCAACAGCTTGTGCTGTCACTTGCGGTGAGTCGCTTTGTTGCTGCAAATCAGTTTGCGCTTGAGTATTAATTAACGAGCTAGGTTCATCTTGCAAACTTATTGTTGCAGGGGCTTTGGCCTGCTCCGCGTTATGCTCCAAGCGCGGCAGCTCGTCAAGTTCGCGACTTAAATCTGTTTCAGTGGCCAATGATGCTTCTTGCTGAGTTTGCTGTTCTGATTGCTCTGCATTTACCGCGCCTAAAAAGCTATACGCCACAATAGCAAGTGCGATTAACAACACACTACCAACTAAAACTATGCGCCGCCAATGCCATTGATATGTTACTGAAGAAGGTGCAGCACTGACTGATTCGGCACTTCCCATATTTGCTGTTATTACCAGTTTTTTTGTCATATTGGCCTCTTTACAAGCTATGTTAGCTCAAGCGAGCAATTAACCACTCTCTGATTGCCATCAGTTCTTCACCACACACCTGATGCGCCATCGGGTAGTCTTGCCAGCTTACTTCCATGTTATTCGCACACAATACGTCAAACGCTTGCCTACCCGCACTATGCGGTACTACATCATCAAGACGACCATGCGCCATAAATATATTTAAATTTCTTTGTTTCGCTTCGTCAGCAAGCTTATCAGGTACGCACATATAAGTTGATAGCGCCATCACCCCCGCTAGCTTTTGATCTAAGCGAGGTGCTAAATGCAGTGATACAACACCGCCTTGTGAAAACCCAGCAAGGACAATCTTATTGGCAGGAATACCTTTCGCTATTTCTACTTCAATAAGCTCGGCGACTTTTGCTGCTGAGTCTCTGACACCTTGCTCGTCAGCACGCTTATCTAAATCCATCGACTTTATGTCGTACCAAGAGCGCATTGCCATTCCACCATTAATGGTGACCGGTTGCACAGGCGCATGTGGAAATACAAAGCGTATTCCCAGCTCTTTTGGTAAAGCTAACTGAGGAGCAACAGGGGCAAACCCATCACCTGAGTCGCCCAGACCATGCAGCCAAATAACACTTGCTTTATGCTCCCCTTGAGCAGGGTACTCTACGAACGCTAAACTCATAGTTCAGAGCGCCACTCAATAGGCTGTCCTGCTTGACGAGTCGCAGCATCACACATAAATTGCCAAAATTCAGCACCTGAACGGTTATCAATCCACTTATCGTCACGTAATTCAAAGTGATGACCATTAAATTTAGTCGCAACCCACACCTGATGCAGTGGTGCTTGTTTATTGATCACAATTTTACTGCGATCTGCAAAGATAATTTCTAAAATACCTGATGCAGACTCGTAGTCTAAATCAGCATCACAATCATCGATTTGCTCTTCAATCGTTAGCATTAATGCATCGGCTAATGTGTGGTATTCATGATCAGTCATTTTTATGTCCTTTAACTGGCTTATAAGCCTAGATCTGGGGGCAGATTATGTACATCAAGTGTAACAGGAATAAATTCATCCGCGAATAGCTGCATTTTTTAAATATTCTGTTACTCTGCGATTATAAAGCCAGCAACCGTATTAATCTAATGAAAGAGACTCATAGCCAAAAATTAAAGATCATTTTACCCTTTGCCCTTGTGCTCACCTTAGTCGGCTGTGGACAAAGTGGTGCTCTTTACCTACCAGATGATACGCCGCAGTCAACAGAATCTCAGCCTGAGGCTACTCCATCCGAACAACCAGAACAAAAACAGGACTAATAGATGGACTTTTTTAATTACAAAGATAATCAGCTGTTCGCTGAAGACATCGCTGTCAAAGAGCTTGCCGAACAATATGGTACGCCTTGTTATATCTACTCACGAAAAACCTTTGAACGTCATTACTTGGCCTTTGCCGAAGCCGCAAAATCACATAAAAGCTTGGTGTGCTATGCCGTAAAAGCGAATTCAAATATTGCTGTACTCAACATCTTAGCGCGCCTTGGTTCTGGTTTCGATATTGTTTCAAAAGGGGAACTTGCTCGTGTAATTCAAGCCGGTGGTGATGCATCTAAAGTGGTCTTTTCAGGGGTTGCCAAAACAGCTGATGAAATCGCCTATGCACTTGAATTGGGGATCAAGTGCTTTAATGTTGAATCAGTGGCGGAACTTGAGCGTATCTCAGAGGTCGCCACTTCACTAAATCGCATTGCCCCCATTTCGATTCGTGTAAACCCTGATATCGATGCAAAAACCCATCCGTATATCTCTACCGGTTTAAAAGAGAATAAATTTGGTATTGATATTCAAACCGCTGTTGCTGTTTATCAGCATGCTGCATCTTTACCAAGCTTAAAAATAACAGGTGTTGATTGCCACATAGGTTCACAGTTAACAGAAATAAAACCCTTCTTAGCAGCGCTTGAAAAAGTGCTTACTTTAATTGAACAACTAAAAGCCGTTGGCATCAAACTAACTCACCTTGATATTGGCGGTGGCCTTGGCGTGCCTTATAACGGCGAAACCCCACCTCACCCAAGCGAGTATGTTGACAAAATCACGGCCCGATTAGCTGATTATCAAGATCTAGAGCTTATTTTCGAGCCAGGCCGTGCCATTGCAGCCAACGCGGGTATATTAGTCACCAAGGTTGAGTTTATTAAACAAAATCAAGACAAATACTTTGCCATTGTTGATGCTGGCATGAACGATATGCTTCGCCCATCACTTTACCAAGCGTGGCAAAGTATTGTTCCTGTTATCCCACGCGCAGACGATACTAAAAGCCACAACTACGATATTGTGGGTCCTGTGTGTGAAACCGGTGATTTTTTAGGTAAGGATCGTCAACTTGCTCTTCAAGCAGGCGATTTACTCGCACAGCGCAGTGCGGGGGCTTATGGCTTTACGATGAGTTCAAACTATAACTCACGTCCTCGTGTTGCAGAGATAATGGTTGATGGAGAACAAAGTTATTTAATCCGTCAACGTGAAACTCTTGAAAGCCTTTGGCAAGGTGAGAAAATTTTACCATAAACGTTTTTATAACCGCCCTGCTCTGTGGCATGATTAGCTCAGAGCAAACCCGAATTAGAGCGTTATGTTAGTTAATTTCTCAAAAATGCACGGCCTAGGTAATGACTTTGTTGTTATTGATAACATTACTCAAAATGTTTTCTTATCGCGAGATCAAATTAAAAAGCTGGCAGATCGCCACTTCGGCATAGGTTTTGACCAATTACTCATGGTAGAGGCACCCTATTCTCCGGACCTAGATTTTCACTACCGTATTTTTAATGCTGATGGTAATGAAGTCGAGCAATGTGGTAATGGTGCCCGCTGCTTTGCTCGGTTTGTGCGTATGAAAGGCTTAACAAACAAGCACAAAATCACCGTATCAACCAAATCGGGAAATTTGACTTTATATATTGAGAAAGACGGCCAAGTAACGGTCAATATGGGCCACCCGACTTTTGAACCAAGTAAAATTCCACTTAAAGCCAGTAAACGAGAGCTCACTTATATTCTTCGCACTGAAGAACACACCATCTTTAGCGGTGCAGTCTCAATGGGTAACCCACACTGCGTATTAGAAGTCGATGATATTCAAACAGCTGATGTTGACACTTTAGGGCCACTGCTTGAAAACCATGAACGTTTTCCACAACGAGCCAATGTGGGCTTTATGCAGGTAATTTCGCAAGATCATATTAAACTAAGGGTGTGGGAACGCGGTGTTAGTGAAACCCTTGCTTGTGGAACAGGTGCATGTGCAGCAGTAGTGATCGGTCAAGCCCAAAGCAAGCTAGCAAACACAGTACAGGTCGATTTACCAGGCGGTAGCCTGCAAATTCGCTGGCAAGGTGAAGGCCACCCCGTAAGAATGACCGGTCCTGCGGAGCATGTTTTTGATGGGCAAGTAGCACTATGAGCAAACAAACAGAACAACAAATTGCAGAATACTTAAAGGCACACCCTGATTTTCTAGTTAATAACCCTGATGTGCTTGCAGGGCTTGAACTGCATCAACAAACAGAGGCGGCAACGTCGTTAGTACATATCCAGCAACGCCAACTGCGAGAGCACAACACCTTGCTGAAAAACAAAATTACGACGTTAATTGAGCAAGCAAAAGAAAATGAGCTCATTTATCGCTTATTTAGTGAATGCCATCGTCAGCTTTGGACCAATTACGACTTTACAACACTGGCAAGTAACCTGCGCAATATAATTTGTACCAACCCCTCAATAAATGAGTGCCACCTTGTTAAGTATGATAAAAAGTTTGATGATTTAATCGCGCATCGCTTACAAGATACAGGCACTTATTTAGGTCGTGTAAATCAACAAGAGCGCGACTTACTGTTTTCTGATTCAACGCAATCTACCGCATTATATTTAATTGGTAACACTAAACATCCAGTGGCCATTTTGGCGTTTGGCAGCGATGATGTGAATCATTTTGAACCTGCTAAAGATAGTTTCTTCGTACTCGATTTTGTGCGCTCATTACAGCTACGCTTACTGGAACTTGCATGAGTGAGGAAATTGCGCCAAATACAGACGAGTTAAGCGATGCTTGGCGCACGCCTATCCAACTTTTTGCAGACTACTTGCGCTATGAAAAACAATATTCAGCGCACACCATAAGCCAATACACCAGCCAACTAGGCTTTGCTGCTTTGTACTTTAATAAGCTTTGTGAAAGCTGGTTTGATGTACAAGGTGAGCATATTCGTCGTTACAGTATGCAATTGCGAAGTAAACAATTAAGTGGCCGCACGATTAGTTTAAAACTGAGCTGTATTCGTAGCTTGTATAAATTTTTAAAAGCCAAAAACATTGCAAACCAAACACATTACCACAACCCTGCCGAAGCCATTAAAGGACCTAAATTTTCTAAGCCATTGCCCAAAAATTTAGACGTTGATCAAATGGCAAAGCTCTTAGAACTCCCTGATGATGAACCATTGGCTATTCGCGACAAAGCAATGATGGAGTTAATGTACTCATCTGGCCTGCGCATTAGCGAGTTAGTTGGCGCTAACATACAAGATATTAACCCCACAGAAGGGGAAATGTTAGTACGCGGCAAGGGTAATAAAGAGCGCTTACTCCCTGTTGGAAATAAAGCCCTCAATGCTTTAAAGGCATGGCTAAAAATTCGCCCACAATTTGCATACCCAGATGAAAGCGCAGTCTTTGTTAGTAGCCAAAAAAAGCGTATTTCAGTACGCCAAGTGCGCCTGCGCATGCAAGAATGGGGCATTAAACAAGGCATAAGCTCGCAAGTACATCCGCATAAGTTACGCCACTCATTTGCCTCACATATTCTAGAATCATCCGGTGATTTACGTGCTGTGCAAGAGTTATTAGGGCACAGCAGTTTATCGGCAACACAAGTTTATACACACCTTGATTTTCAGCATTTAGCCAAAGTCTATGACAACACCCATCCACGCGCTAAAAAGCGCTCAACACAAGAGTAACCCGTTGTAATTATGATCCGATTTAATCGTGCCTTATCGCCAGTATCTGTGTTAAGTTTTGATTTAGATGACACGCTATACAATAACCATCCAATCATAAAATCAGCTTTGCAAGCGCAAGCCAATTACCTCGCTAAAATAGAGCAATGGCCAACCGATAGCACGACTTATTGGCTAAAGTGTCGCGATAATGCCTTAAAACAAGATACAACATTAATCGATGATGTAACTCGTTGGCGACAAGCCGCCTTGTTGTATGCCATGACAGACTTGGGGTTTGATAAAGAAGCTGCTCAGCAGCATGCACATCAAGCCTATCAAGCTTTTGCCAATGCCCGCAGCCAAGTAACCGTTGCTAATGATGTACTTAATTTACTTGCTAACCTTAATAAACAGTACCGTTTAATTGCCATCACCAATGGGAATGTTGAGGTAGAAAAATTTAATCTCAACGGTGTTTTTGAGCTTGTTTTACAAGCAGGCCCGCACGGTAAAGCAAAACCACACAGCGCCTTATTTGATAGTGCAGCTGCCAAGCTAAACGTCCCTCATAATGAGATTTTGCATATTGGTGATAGCCTAGACACGGATGTACAAGGGGCTAATAACGCAGGCTGCCAAAGCGTTTGGCTGAATAACCAAGAAGCTCAATACCAATATAAAGGCCTAGCAGATATCGAAATCAGTAACATTCTAGCCCTTCGTTACTTAGTTAAAAGCTAACTATTTTTTAATTTGTTTTATGCTGATAAAGTAACCAAGTTAAGAGAAGGCTTTTTACAGGCAAGATAGATGAATACTCTACTCAAATTAATATTGGTGTGTTCTCTTTGTTTAAATACTTATTTTATATGGCAAATAAACTCTCAATACGCCCCTGAAGTAACGCCAGAGCAAGCCACTACTAAGACGCTAGAAAAAACCACTGTTTTGCCCAGTGAGTTTGAACAAGCTATTGTATTTTTTAATAACCAACAATTTGATAAAGCAATTGAGTTTTATACACAACTTCTTGCAAACGACCCTCACCAAGCCAAACAATTAAAACAAGCTTGGCAACAAGAGGTTGAAGCTTGGCTCTCAGGTCACGATGAAGATTTAAGCGAGCTGTTTCTAAGCACATTTTTAAAACGTCATCCTTATGACATTACAATGCTAAAACTTGATGCTAAACGACTTATCAATCAAGGCCATCTTCAGCAAGGGATCGTGAGCTTAATGGCATTAGCAAATAGATTGGATAGCAATCAACAAGGCTCTTTAGCTAAACAGATTGAGGAATTAGTCACTTTACAGATCAATGCCCTCACTCAGGCACAACAATGGCAACAACTACTAGAGCACAGCTTACAGTGGCTAGACTATGCGCCACATAACCCACACTACTTATATACTTATGCGATGGCTTATTATCAGCTAGGAGACTATGTTGCCAGTCAAGTAGCCCTTGAGCAACTACCTGAAAATCATGCATTTATAAACCAAGCCAATGAGTTACGTCATAAATTACAGCAAGCATTAACTGGCGTGGATATCATTGAACTCACCCCTCGTGGCGCGCACTATTTGGTTAACAGTGTTATTAATGACACTCTGCACATTAAATTAATGATAGATACGGGGGCTAGCTTCACCGTGATAAACCAAGCGCAGCTGGATAACCTCACAGAGCCAGCCATTTTTATAGGTACGCTACAAGTCAATACTGCAAATGGCATCGTTGCAGCTAAGCGTTATAGACTACGCTCTTTTCA
Source organism: Pseudoalteromonas sp. N1230-9 (assembly GCF_032716425.1). Classification (NCBI taxonomy): domain Bacteria; kingdom Pseudomonadati; phylum Pseudomonadota; class Gammaproteobacteria; order Alteromonadales; family Pseudoalteromonadaceae; genus Pseudoalteromonas; species Pseudoalteromonas sp. N1230-9. The sequence goes on along the minus strand of NZ_CP090419.1, from coordinate 100,901 downwards.
AATTGGTCAACAATATATAGATAATTTTGATGTATTAGTGATAGATAATCACTCTGGCGTTGGATTACTAGGTATGAACTTTCTCGGAAATTATAAGTTTAATATCAATCAACAACAGGATGAGTTAGAGTTAATAAAAAGTAACAATTAAGGATGAAGCATGACACTCAATGAATTTTTAGCAAAACTAGCAGATACACCCACATTGATTGAATTCACTGATACCATGGCCGTTATCGAGCAAAACTACCATTTCACTCCCAGTGGGTTTAATAACCATGGGCTTATTAGCTCAGCAAATGAAAATAATGGCTCATGTAAGATCTTTGCCTTTGCCAAACTAAACCAATTGAGTAAACAAAACACATTAGATTGTTTCGGTGCTTTTTACCGTGACGATGTGCTTAAGCATCCTGATGCACATGATCACATGAATATTCGTACATTTATGCTCGCACCAGAAGCCACGCCCTTTTTGGGAGTAACATTCACGGAAGAAAATGTCCTAACGGCCAAATTTGAGCTATAGGCTTTTTTCCATAAAGTAACGGCAACCATCAAGTGGGTAATTGGCCATTTGGTATTTCACTTGGTAACCGTTTTTCTCATAAAAAGGCTTTGCTTGGAAGTCGAGTGTATCAAGTTGAGCTATATTTGCGCCAAGCGCAGTAGCTTTACTTTCAAGCTCATTCAACAGTCGCGAGGCAAGGCCCCTACCTCTAACAGAGTCGTCACACCATAGCCAATTTATTAATAACCAATTGCCAAATACTTGGCCGCTAATACCTGCAACCATTACTCGCTTTTTATCAACAAACTTAAAGCCTAATGGAATACGTTCTGCGTTAAAATGCTGCTTGTTATAAGTAACAATATGCGCTCTTAGCTCATCACTTAACTCTACTGAATCATCACTTTTTAATTGATACATAGCATACCTATAAAATGTTATGACTCAGTATACGCTTTAAAATCAATCAGTATAGATGATTCTTGCCATAAGGAACCTCAAGCATATTGCTGGCGAGCTTCTCTGGCTGCCCACACATTTCATCATAAGCACTGGTGTGGCGTAAAACCATATCACCATAACTTAAGTGATCGAGGCGCTTTTGAATGTGCAACGGGCTAATATCGCGAATAAACTCACCTTGCTCATCAGTGACATAATATTCAACGTTATTGATCACCACAGACACCTGATACAGTGCCATTTCCAACGAATGAAGGATAACCTTTTGCAGTGGTTGGTGCGCTGCAAGTTCAGATAACTTAATTGCCATGTCGAACCCCCTTTTTTCTTCTTATACGCGGGTTTGATATACTGTGATCAAATTAACTGTACAAAAATCACCCATGTCAGAAAAAGTACGACTTGCTAAATTTATTGCCCATGCAGGTGTTTGTTCTCGAAAGCAAGCATCGCGCTTGATAGATCAAGGTAAGGTAACAGTAAATGGCCGTGCTGCAAATCATATAGATCATGTTGATGAGCACGATGATGTGATGGTACTTGACGAGAAAATTTCAGCAAAAGCACCACTTACCTACTTTGCGTATCACAAGCCTGTTGGTATAGATTGCAAATTAAATGCTGACGACCCAACAAGCCTTATTCATAGCCTGCCTAAAACCACTCGCGTTTACCCAATTGGCCGGCTCGACAAAGACTCCCGAGGTTTGTTGATTTTGACCAATGACGGTGAGTTTTGTAATCAACTGATCCACCCTGATTACCACCAACCTAAACGCTATTTAGTCACCGTTGATAAACCACTTGATAGCGACTTCTGTAAAAAAATGGCGGGCGGTGTGCCTGTCGATAAACAAATAACCCTCCCTTGCGAGGTGACTCAAGTCGGCGAAACGCAGTTTTGCATCGTCTTAAAACAAGGTTTAAATCGGCAAATACGTAAAATGGCACGTTTTTGTGGCTACAAAGTCATCGATCTTTACCGCACAGATATCGCAAAGCTTTCACTCACCACGCTGGATTTGCCCGAAGGACAGATAGTCAGTATCAAAAAAAGTGACATTATCTAACAAAAAAGTTTGCATTAATTGATTACGCGTGTAATCTTAAATTAAAGATTACATCTGTAGGCATAAAAATGATTGAACTTTCTAAGGCTGAATTCGAAGTATTAGATGCTGTGTGGATTAACTACCCTGCCACGGCAAGTGAAGTAATTGCGCGTTTAAGTGACGATAAAGAATGGCACGAAAAAACCATCAAAACGCTACTAAGTCGTTTAGTTAAAAAAGGCGCGCTAAGCTTCGAAAAACAAGGTCGCCAATATAACTACACTCCCTGCATTGCCCGTGAAGAATACACATTAAAAGAAAGCCAAAGCTTTATTGAACGCTTTTTTAACGGCCGTATTGCACCATTAGTAAGTGGTTTTGCTAAGTCAGAGCAACTCTCGCAACATGATATTGATGAGCTTAAAAAGGTCATTGATGATTGGGAAAAACAGCAAAAGTAAGGCGTTGTTATGTTAGATGCATTTTTTAATTGGCTGTTAGATCAACAGCTTTTGATCTCATCTGCAATTTTGTTTTTGTTGCTGCTAGAGCGAAAGCTACTAAGCCAACTGTCGGCACGCTTAGTTTATACACTGTGGGCGCTATTACCGATTAGTTTATTGTTAGCGAACTTACCTGATCACTTAAAGCCAATTCAAAACGACTTTATCAGTAAGCTGACTATCACGCCAAACACAGAAGTAATGCCGCAATTTACGCTAACTTGGTTTGCTATTTATGGTTTTATTAGTGCCGCACTGCTGATCACTGCCGTGTATTTTCATTACCGTTTTTTAGCAAAACTGCAATTAGCACCAATTACGATTGATCATCACAGCAACCAAAACATGCGCTTATACCAAAGTAAACAAGTGAGCTCACCGATGGTTGTAGGAGTTATAAACACTAAGCTAGTGCTGCCAACAAACTACCAAAGCCACTACGATAGCCATGCTTTAGCACTAATTTTAGAGCATGAATCAGTGCACATTAAACGCAAAGATAACCTAATTAATGCCATCGCTTTAAGTGCCACTATTTTGCTGTGGTTTAACCCTGTCGCTTGGCTTGGCTATGCAAGTCTTCGCCGTATTCAAGAGCTTTCATGTGATGAGCAAGTACTCAAAAATAAATCAACTGAACAACGAATTTTATACAGTAAGGCATTAGTGCACTGTGCAAGCTTTAGCAGAGCAGGCTTAATGGCTTATTCACAATACGGAGATAAAAACACCATGTTACAACGTCTAAATCAAATAAAGCAGATCGACAACAGCTCATTTATCGCAAAAACAGCGTTAGTTATTTTTACAACAGGCATGCTTAGCAGCTTTGCCATTGCAAAACAGCCGATGTCAGTTGAAAAGACAAAAGACTATCAAGCGGTTATGCGCGTAGAGCCGATATACCCCATTCAAGCTGCGGAGCAAGGCATTAGCGGTTCAGTCGTTTTGAAATACGATATTTTACCAAGTGGCGCCACCAGCAATGTCAGTGTGGTAAGCGCAGAGCCTGAAGCTGTTTTCAATCGAGAAGCGAAAAGAGCCTTAAAAAAATGGCAATATGCGCCATCTGAATCTGGCTATAAAAACGCCTTGGTACAACTCGATTTTGCCTTAGACGAAAACTATCAAGCAAAGGATTTAATAGAGAAAATTAAAGTTAGCTCTAAGTAAGAGTAACCACTTAAGACCCTAAAGCAAGCGCCTTATTTAAGCCGCTTGCTTTGTGGTTTTTGACTAGAGGGAAAGAGCAATCATTGCCACAGCACTTACATAGCCAACAAGCCAAACTAACGAGCGCAAAATATCTTGGTTTATATAGTAAAAAATACAATATAGGACACGAGCAATTATATGCACAACAGCTAACATTTCAGTAGCTTGATAAACATTGTTGGTCGCAATTACCACCGCTAAAGCAACAGCAAAAACGACTAATGACTCAAAACTATTTTGATGAGCAGCCAGCGCCCTCGCCCCAAAACCTGTCAACTTACTTTGTTGATCTCTTGGGTGTTTATTGTCATATCCTTCAAGCTTATTTTGCGCAAAAGCCACGGGAGCTTTAGCTAAATAAGGTATGAACACTGCGATGAGTGCGCAGATAATAAGTGTGGTCATGATATTTCCTTATTTTGTTTGTAACACTACCCTATCGCAAACAAAAAAAAGCCGCTACTTATAACAGCAGCGGCCAGCAATAGCATCATTGTCACTATAGCCTAATGACCGCATAAAAGCCCTGCGGCATATTGTCACAGCTGAGTTTTCCTCAAGTTGGTCGATAAGCTGATGCCCTCATACTTTGGTTTTGTTACTCTATACCCAAGCCCCTCATTAATGTATTTTCAATATGACTTGGATTTTCTTAACTATTTTTGCGGCATTTATGCAGTCGTGGCGCAACGCTCTGCAAAGTCAACTCAGTGCAACAGTGAGTGTTGCTGGGGTAACGCTTGCTCGCTTTATCATTGCCAGCCCAATTGCTGCCCTGTATTTATTTGCACTTTATCAGTATCAAGACGCCGCACTTCCTGACTTTAATCTGGCTTTTATTGGCTACATTGTTGGCGCCAGTATCGTCCAAATTGTTGCCACAGGTTTAATGGTTAAACTGTTTAAAATGAATAACTTTGCAGTCGGTGCAGGGCTTGCTAAAAGTGAAGCACTGATGGCCGCTATTTTAGGTGTTATGTTCTTTGGCTCAGTACTATCATTGCTAGGTTGGGTTGGGGTATTTATTGGTGCAATTGCGGTATTGCTATTAAGTGGCATTGCGAATGTAAAACACTTTAATTTGGGCACTGCACTCCTTGGGCTTGCTTGTGGTACCTCATTTGCTCTTTCATCATCATGGATCCGTGAGGCAAGTTTAAATTCAGGACTGACTTTCCCACACTCTGCAGCTTGGGTACTGGTACTGATAATTAGCTTACAAACGCTGATGCTGTGCGCTTATATTGCACTCAAGGAGCGCGATACATTTAAGAAAATGTGGCATCACAAAGGCACCACTACCGCTGTTAGTGTTTGTAGCTGTTTAGGTTCCATAGGTTGGTTTAGCGCCATGAGCTTGCAGCATGTTGCTTATGTTAAAACACTGGGGCAAATAGAGGTATTCTTTACCATTTTGGTATCGATTCTTTGGTTAAAACAGCCGTTAAAGCGCCAAGACACAGCGGGGCTTGTGTTAATTGCGCTGGCAGCCATTCTAGTAATGCTACCCAATTAGATGTGTTTCTAGTCATTAAAAAGCGGCATAGCCGCTTTTTTAATGACTAATTTTTAGGGTTATCACACCACTGATTATCAGCAGTACTCCGGCAATGCGGCCAAATGTGGCAGCATCACCATAAAATAAAATACCGACCAAGAAAGTGCCCGCTGCACCGATTCCTGTCCATACTGCATAGGATGTCCCCATCGGAATATCCTTTTGCGCCAACCACAACATAAAACCACTAGCGACCATAAAGGCGACGGCTATCGCAATGCCTAACCAGCGACTCTCTGATTCTTGAGACATTTTAAGACCGACTGGCCAGCCTATTTCTAACAACCCTGCGACAATTAAATACAACCACGCCATTATTGATCTCGCTTTTTCAGGATCACGTCATATAAATCTTCACGGCGATCTTTTAAGTTTCTTACCGTGCCTTCACTGTGAAGAATTTTTAGTTTATCCATATCTAAATCACTGAATAACAGCATTTCGGTATTCGGTGTTGCTTCGTTCAAGGTCGCATCATGCGGGAATGAGAAATCAGAAGGGGTAAGCACTGCCGATTGCGAGTACTGTACGTCTAAGCTCTCTACCTCAGGTAGGTTACCAACCGAGCCTGCAATCACAACATAACACTCATTTTCGATTGCACGTGCTTGCGCACAATGGCGAACACGTAAGTAGCTATTTTTAGTATCCGTCCAAAATGGTACAAATAAAATATCAAGCCCTTGCTTAGCGAGAATACGTGACAGTTCAGGGAACTCTACATCGTAACAAATTTGAATACCGACACGACCCGCATCCGTTTCAAATACGGCAATCTTGTCACCCCCTTGGATTACCCAGTCATTTTGCTCATGGGGCGTGATATGTATTTTGCGCTGCTCATCAATTTTACCGCTACGGTGGCACAAATAGCTGACATTATAAATCTTGTCATCTTCAGCGAGCGGCATTGAGCCGGTAATAATATTGGCATTGTATTCAACTGCCATGCGCGACATCGCATCACGGAACGTTTCAGTGTATTCGGCTAAATAACGAATGGCTTCCGTTTGAGTGCACTGCTCGGTTAAACCCATTAACGGCGCATTGAAAAATTCCGGAAATAAAATAAAGTCGCTTTTATAGTCAGACACCGTATCAACAAAATACTCAACTTGCTTAAGTAACTCCTCAACTGAGTCGACGCAGCGCATTTGCCACTGTACAGCACCAACACGCACTATAGATTTAGTTGATTCAAGTACCGTATCAGTGGGTTCAAACATAATGTTATTCCACTCTAGTAAAGTGGCATAACCCACTGACTCCTGATCTTCTGGTAGGTATTTTTTAAGTAAGCGCTTTACTTGGAAATCGTTAGAAAGTTGAAAACTTAGAATTGGATCATAAAGCTCTTTATGATCAACCTTTTCGATGTACTCCATGGGTGACATTTCAGAGCTATGATTGTAATAACGTGGAATACGCCCACCCGCTAAAATAGCGCGTAAGTTATACTGACGGCATAATTCTTTGCGCGCATCGTATAAGCGTCGGCCTAAGCGCATACCCCGGTGAGTTGATGATATAACCACATCTAAACCATAAAGTGCATCGCCTTCTGGGTCGCTAAAAACACGGTCGTGACCATCAACAATATCTTCGTAGGTATGCGGGTTAGAAAAACGTGCGTAATCGACTTGCACACTCAAGGCGATACCCACAAGCACACCGTCATCAACAATGCCGATTTGACCTTCAGGGAACTGATCGATTAAACGAAAAATGGTGTGGCTTGGCCACGCTCCACCTAGGCCTGGGTACGCTTGATCCATCAGAACTTTGATTTGTGGATATTGCTCTTTGGTTAAATTACAAATCTCTAGATGCGTTTTTTCAGCCGACATACATACTCCTTTAGGGCATAACAGGAAACACAAAGCAAACTATACGGTAACACCTTTAAAATAGCTCTTTTTAGAGTGGCATCAATTACACACTATGCCAAGTATCAGCATAATAAACATCGTATGAATATGCGTTTAATTAAATCCACTCACAATAAACTTATCAATGATTCAAGGTGATATTGGTGATTTATTCATCAGCAAGGCTATTTTCATCTATACTTTGTGTTTAAACGCCTGCTTGTATGAGGTTCATTTGATAAAACATTTACTAAAACAATCAAAGCAGTCAGGTTTAGAAGAAATAGAACAAGTAAAGTTTTTAATCATTTCTAAAATCGCATATTTCGCACTGGTAGTGCATGCGTTGCTCATTCCACTTTTTGCCCATGTGGGCGCTATTACTTTAGCTTTAGTCAATATTCTTAGTGTCGTTGCTTGGGGCAGCGGTATCTTTCTAATAAAACAAGGCTTGACCTCTTTAGCATTGAGAGTATTTTGTTTAGAAGTGCTTATCCATGCTGTAGTGGTATGCGCCACATTAGGGCTCGATTTAGGGTTTCAATTTTATTTATGGACTATCTCCTGTATTTTGATGATTGACTACCAATTATCACTAAAACGCGCTGCACTATACAGCTTATTGATGATCACTACCTTTGCTCTTCTATACATCTTTTTCAACGATGTACCTTATCAATATACCTACCCGCAGCTTATTCCTTATGTACATTTAACAAATATTATCATTGCTGGTTTGCCTATGGTTTACGCTATTGGGCTGATCAGAGAAATTACGCTTTCACAACGTATTGAATTAACCGAAATGGCATCACGAGATCCACTCACCAAACTTTATAATCGCCGCTTTGCTAAAAAATTAATTTTAGCAACATACAGAAAAAGCATCGAAGCGGAACAAAGTTTGTGCCTTGTCATGGCTGATATCGATCACTTTAAACAAATCAATGATACCTATGGTCATGACAAAGGCGATACGATTTTAGTTAATATTACACAAGCAATATGTGAATTTTTAAATGAAACAGATATAGCTGTACGTTGGGGGGGTGAGGAGTTTTTGCTCTTACTCGATAATACCGATGAGCATCACGGGTTACAAAAAATAGAGGCCTTGCGTGAACATATTGCGACACTAGACGCTCACCAAGAGCTGCCAAACTTATCGGTGACAATGAGTTTTGGCTTAATTGAATGGCAACCGCTTGCATCTTTAGAGAGCATGTTGCAGCAAGCTGATGCAGCGCTATATGACAGTAAAGATGCAGGAAGAAATACTACCACGGTTGTAAAAGCATTCTGTTTACAACTGGATGATACTGATGCGGTTAATTAACCGCATCTATCGTAATACTATGCATAATGCTCTGTGGCATTAGAGGGGTGAGACCTTCACTAACATAGTCATCAAATCCCGCACGATAAAACTCAGACAGTGGATGCCCAGACTGACCGCCAGGAATTGCCATTATAGCCTTATCTAAGTGCCCAGGCTGTACAATAAATCGTTGTGAGGCACCAAAACTACGCCCTTGTACGGCTGGCATAAAGGTATCACCAAACCCTGGAGCTGCTGGCATGTTGAGCAACTTTTTGAGTACGGGAATTTGTTTTGCGAATGGGTGCTCAATAACGAGTTCATTCACGCTTCCCCACTGCCAATTTTGCATGTTCTGTCCATATTGAGTGGTCAGCTTATCAAGGGTACGATCAAATGCTGCTCGCATTTGCTCAGACCAATCAGCATAATCAGGATTTAGCCAACCTTTCGGTTGAGTATTTATTAGTTGCCAAACAGCAGGTTCAAGATCTCGCTTCACGTGCTTTAAGCTGCCATCAAACGTTTGCAGTTCGTTTTCCAGCGGGCTGAAGAGGCCATTAATCACTTCATCACGGTAGTACTTCACTAACGTATAACCAATTGAATCTGCACATGCACATGCTTGCCAATTGTTTAACTCTGATAGATAAGCTTTATACTCATCGGGTCTACTTTCAAGTTGCTTTACAAGTAGGTTATGCCATTTTGTTAAAAAGCGAGCTTCATTATCATGCTGCAACTGATAAAAATCACTCTCTGTGAATTGCTGCTTTTCAAATAAACGGTTGCGGATCTGAGCTGAACGTGCGCCCATCGCATAAGCACCATTACCAAAGCGTTTATTATCTTCAGCCGAAACAACACGTGAGTTCCCAGTCCAAAGTCGACCACTTGCAGGGTTTTTAACATAGGGTCGCTCAGTTTCATTTTCGTGCCACCCTACAGGGTAATTTTGCTCCGAGACAGCAAGTTCACTAGGGACTTTGCGTGCAGGAATCGCCCCCATGTTCTTCCAAGCAGCATTCCCACTATCATCTACAACCATTAGATTTTGTACAGGAATACCCACATCAGCTGCAAGCGCTAACGCATCATCAACATTGTTTGCTTGCTCAAGCTTTATTAGGTCCATATTAACCGCATAATCATGATGTGCCACCCAACTTAGTGCATAAGGCTTACCGTTAATATTTTTTACTGGACCATACTCACTCATGGTCAGTGCATAGTTTTCACTACTACCATCATTAAGTAAAATCGCTTCATCTATCTGCCATGTTTTGTCGTGCCCGTCGAGTGCAATCCAATCAGCTGTATCCAAGTAGCCATTGGTAAAACCCCAAGCGACTTTATTGTTCGTGCCAACCACAATTGCAGGGGCACCAGGTAGCGAAACACCTGTTATTTGTTGCATCTGCCCATTTAAAGGATAATTCAACTGCGCCCTATACCAAATAATCGGCACCGCAAACGACAAATGCATATCATCAGATAACATCCCAGCACCTGTTTGCGTTAAATCCCCCGTAACAGCCCAATTATTACTGCCTAACTCCTTCGTATCTTCAATATGCGTGATCATACTCAAAGGTGCTGATAAGGAAGGGATCGAGTGATTGTAAGGTTCTAGCTGACTATTATCGAGAGCAGCCTGATACATGCTAGGTTGCGTAATAAAAGCAACCATCTCTTTACCAAATATTTGCTCTATTTGAATCAGGGTTTTATCTCGTTCAAAAGTCGCTGTTTGCAAATCTAAATACATACTAAAAATAGTCAGTAAGCTGTCTTCACTTTGCCATGGTTTCGCTGTAGCAGCTGTTAGTAAATATTCAAAACTATCAAAGCCCGTTTGCGCGTGTCCCTCATTCACACCTTTCGCATATGTCGCCAATAGTGCTCGATCTGACGAAGGCAATTGCTCGAATAAAATTTGGCTTCGTTTTCTCAACTGATGAAAGCGCATTGTTTTATCAAGTTCCAGCGCGGCTTTGCCAAATAATTCACTTAACTCTCCGGCTGCATTTCGACGCAATAAATCCATTTGGAAAAAGCGATCTTGTCCATGAGCAAAGCCAAGCGCATATGCCGCATCTAAACGACTTTGTGCATGAATCACAGCTTGACCAAGCACATCTCGTTCGATTTTAACGGACTGTTCAATTGCTGTACTTTTTCCTTTGCCATCCAGCGCTGGCAAGCTTAAGTTCAACGCCCCATAAATAAGGCCCGTAGCCAATAACGCAACGATGAGTAGACTCATCAACAACCATTTAATTATTTTAAACATATTAAATACGCTTCCGCAGGAGTTATAGGCCTATAGTAACCAGTGTTTTATGAAAAAATAGTGTTTCGATACAAATAATTAAATTTAGTTTTACGATTGTGTGCTTCATTTTTATTTACGACAGAAATTGTCTATAGTAGGTAGATAGTATAAAAACCGATACCTCTCATGCCACTAGCTACTGAAAATGATAATAAAAAGCTAAAAAAACTAAAGCTCACCTTCTGGCTTTCTTTAGGTTTGATTATCCTAATCGGTCTAGTCATTGACCATATCAATTATACTCGAGAGAAAGACGCCTACCGTTCACAAGAACTTGCGAAAATAAGTACTTATCGCGCTGAGTTGGAATCAACGCTGATATCAAATATTCAACTCGTACGGGGTCTTGCTGTTGCTGTTGCTGCAGAGCCGAATCTTAACCAAGCCCGCTTTTCACAAATAGCAGCACCACTATTTGAAACTTCCTCTGAGCTCAGAAACATCGGCGGTGCACCCGATATGATAATAAGAATGACCCATCCCCTTGAGGGAAATGAAAAAGCAATTGGGTTAAATTTTTTAAAAAATAAAGCCCAACGCTCAGATGCCATAAAAGCACGGGATGAGAATAAAATTGTTATGGCGGGTCCCCTAGAGCTGGTACAAGGCGGCCAAGCACTCATTGCTAGAGTGCCCGTATTTACCCAGCCAAACAATCAATTTTGGGGTCTGTTATCTGTCGTTTTAGATATAAATAAAGTGTATAAAAACGCTGGACTCACGTCGCTTAGTAATGAGTATGAACTTGCACTGCAAGGACGAAATGGCAAAGGGCTGGATGGCGAGTTCTTTTATGGTGATGAACAAATTCTAGAGACTAACCCACTTAGCTTTAGCATTTCATTCTCAGGCGGTCAGTGGCAAATGTACGCCACACCTAAAAAAGGCTGGCAGCCTGCTAATTCTTCTATTTGGCCATTACGGCTAGCGATTATTCTAATTTGTGCTTTATTCGCAGGTGCATCTGTTTTTTTACTGAAAATGCTTGAACGCCAATATAGAAACGAGCGCATGCTCGAAACCATGAGCGGTTTAGCAAAAATAGGGGCTTGGTCCTTTAATCTCGAAACTAAAACAGTGTATTGGTCAGAAATGACCAAATTGATTTTTAAATTACCTCTTTCAAGCCAGCCAGAATGGCCCAGTAATTTTAATTACTTCAAACCTGGCTACAGCAGAGACAAAATTCGTCATCTAACAGAGAAAGCGATTAAAAATGGCGAGAGCTTTGAAACACAAGTACAAATATTAACGAATGAGGGCAATCCTGTTTGGGTTCTTGTCAATGGCGAAGCCGAACATCACAACAAACGATGCGTGAAACTGTTTGGCTCTTTACAAGATATAGATGCCCGTAAACGTGTTGAACTTGAAAACAGCAAAATAGCCCTCCACAACGAAATTTTAGCCTCTTTAACTGTTAATGATGCGGTTTTAACAGGTAACCTCAACCTATCAAAACATATTATTGTGCAAGCAATTTGCCATGCGCTTGGTGTTGACCGTGCAGGAATCTGGCTCTTCAGTGATGATAGACAATCACTTAATACGTTTGCGATACACGACCAAAGCAACCCCCAATTCAGCGAATCTATTGCTCTACAGCAAATCGACTTCCCTAATTATTTTGACGCCATAAATAATCATGCTGTGATAAGCGCAAGTGATGCACAATGTGATTCTCTTACAAAAGACTTATCTGTTGATTACCTAGAACACTTTGATATTCGTTCGATGCTAACTGTTATCATTCCCACAGGTAGCAAAACGATGGGGGTGGTTTGCGCAGAAATGTGTCACAACCGACGTAAGTGGAGCAAAAATGAGGAAAGCTTTTTAATTGCGGTGGCGGCACTCATTGGCAGTTTACACGCCAGTCAACGACGAATTGAAACCGAACAGCAGCTTGTCCAAGCAAAAGAAGCGGCGGAGCAAGCGGTAAAAGCCAAAAGCGAATTTTTAGCCAGTATGAGCCATGAAATCCGAACCCCAATGAATGGCGTGATTGGCATGCTTAATATAATTAAACAAAGCAAGCTTGATGTTCAACAAAGTCATCACATTGCACTTGCTCAGTCATCGGCTGAATCTTTGCTGCATATCATTAATGATATTTTAGATTTCTCAAAAATCGAAGCCGGCAAACTAGACATAGAGAATGTATCGTTCAATGTATCGAAACTACTGGGAGATACCATTGAGTCCTTTGCAATCAAAGCAGAACAAAACAACACCAAGCTGATTCTTGATGCCACTAATATTAAACATGAATTTATCATTAGTGATCCAAATCGAATTCGTCAAATTATCAATAACCTACTAGGAAATGCCGTCAAGTTTACTAACGACGGTGAAATAATCGTCATAGCCAGCTACGAAGAAGCAGACAACGACAGCTTCTTGTGTTGTTCCATCATTGATTCAGGGGTTGGGATCAAAGCAGATAAACAAGCCACATTGTTCGACTCTTTTACTCAAGCCGATGCATCAACAACTCGTCAGTATGGCGGTACAGGACTTGGGCTTGCAATTGTGAAGCAGCTCTGTCAACTAATGGAGGGAGATGTTGGGGTAGTAAGTGCGCTAGGTGAAGGCAGCACCTTTAATTTTACTGTAAAAGTAAAACTAGACCATGCACAACAACAACCCGAGCCGAGTCATATTATCGACAAGAAATTGATCCTCATTGCTGACAACTGCAAGCTAAGCAGCGGTATTGCTAAAAAACAATTACAGCTATGGGGTGCTAAAGTAGAAGTTATTAATAATATTGACGACTTACTTGCCCGTGCACAACAACCAACTGGCTGTCATTTTGATGCTATTTTTATCGACTACGCGCTATTCGCTAAAGCCTCTAAAGTTCAACAAAAAGCGTTTCAAACTCACTTTAATGCAAGCCGTTGTAAACGTATTTTAATGGCACCGATGAGTTTAACGGAAAAGCAAACGAGACATGTGTTAAAAGTAGAGAGTATTATTTTTAAACCCCTCACCCCTTCGGACTTATTTAACTCGCTTGCTAATGAAAAATACATTGAGCAACAGCACACGAACAAAGAACCGGTAAACGCAAAAATAGCAGAAGTTAACACTGACACTGAGTCGCAAGTGCTTTTAGTAGAAGATAATAAAGTAAATCAAATGGTGGCAAGTGCCCTGTTGAGACAAGCCGGAGTGAGCTTTGATATTGCAGAAAATGGCCTTGAAGCAATCTCATATTTGAGCAAGCGAGAAGACACTCCTTACGAGCTTGTATTAATGGACTGCCAAATGCCTGAAATGGACGGTTATCAAGCAACACGCTCAATTAGAGCTTCAGAAGCGGGTGTGGCTCATCAAGACGTTAATATCGTGGCCTTAACCGCGAATGCAATGCAAGGCGATAAAGAACGCTGTCTCAGTGCTGGCATGAATGACTATTTAACCAAACCACTTAACTTTGATGCTTTAAATAAAAAATTACAAATGTGGCTAAGCCCGCATAAACACAGAGAGTAAAACAATGCACTTATCATCAAACCAACAACGCGTTATTGGCTGCTTACTTGAAAAGCAAATCACAACCCCTGAGCACTACCCTCTCTCTTTAAATGCATTAACGAACGCTTGCAATCAAAAGTCAAACCGTGAACCGGTTTTATCGCTGAGCGAGTCTGATGTACAAAACATCATAGATGAACTGACCAATTTACGTTTAGTCACTGTTGATGAAGGCCTTTCGGGTCGAGTAAACAAATACGCGCATCGCTTTTGCAATACTCAGTTTGGCAGCTTACAGTTTACTGAGCAACAGCGTGCGATTATTTGCTTATTATTGCTAAGAGGGCCGCAGACCCCAGGCGAGTTACGCACCCGTAGTAATCGCCTCGCCGAGTTCTCTAATGTGAGTGAAGTTGAAATCGCCCTTGATGCCCTGATCGAACAAGAACATGTTGCTCGTTTAGCCCGTGAACCAGGTAAACGAGAAAGCCGTTATATGCACTTATTTGTTGACTCAGATAGCTTAGCAAAAGATATAGTTGATCATGAGCCTGAACAGGCCAGCGACAGCGAAGTTCAACAATTGCGTGCCGAAATCGAAGAACTTAAGCAACAAATTAACGCGATAAAAGCGCATTTAGGTCTTTAATAAAAGCGTTGCTCGTAACATAATGTACAAGACGCTGAACAACCACAACGAAAATAGGAGCTCAACCATGCGTGCCGATATTCTGGCAGAAATGAAAGTCCAACCCACGATTGATGTGAAGGCGGAAATTACGCGCCGCGTCAACTTTCTAAAAAGCCGACTTCTAGCTGCGCATTCACGTTCGCTTGTATTAGGTATTAGTGGTGGTGTTGACTCATCAACATGTGGTCGTTTATGCCAATTAGCCATTGATGAATTAAACCAAGAACACAACACCAACGAATACCAATTCATCGCGGTGCGCCTACCTTACGGTGTACAAGCAGATGAAGACGAAGCACAAATGGCCGTTGATTTTATTAACCCCAGTAAGCGCATGACCGTAAACATCAAAGCAGCGGTTGACGGGATGCACGAACAAGCGATGGCGGCTGTGGTCGGTGGCGGCGTTGAGCTTCCTGATCAAGCAAAAATTGACTTTATTAAAGGCAATGTGAAAGCACGCCAGCGAATGGTAGCACAGTACGAAATTGCTGGTTTTAGCCAAGGTTTAGTTGTGGGCACTGACCACAGTGCTGAAAATATTACGGGGTTTTATACTAAATTTGGTGATGGCGCATGTGATTTAGCCCCTTTATTTGGTCTTTCGAAGCGTCAAGTAAGAGCCCTTGCAGAGCAGTTAGGAGCGCCTGATTTACTGGTTCATAAAGCACCAACAGCTGATTTAGAGTGCGATCGCCCAGGTTTAACAGATGAAGAGGCGCTAGGCCTAACGTACGAACAAATTGATGACTTTTTAGAAGGCAAAGATGTGACAAGCGAAGTAGAAGATAAACTAACCGCTATCTACTTACGTACCCAACATAAGCGCCAAGCTATACCCACTATTTATGACGAGCTTTAAGCTCAAAATATCGAAGGGCGATTTATAGCAATCAGCAAATAAATTGCCCTCTTTTCCTCGCTACACTGATGCACCTTCCCTAGTATTACCGGCGTTTTCTCAATATGATAAATGATCGGTGTGAAAACTTTGCCCGTAAAAAGTTTTGCAACATAATTGCAGTAAAGATGAAATCGTTCTGTAATTTGGTTTATAGTGGCTAGAGTACAAACTAAATAGAAAGCTTAACACACAGACATCTAAGGATTTATACATAGTTTATGTCATCGCCTATTTTAATTACTGGCGCAGGCCAACGTATTGGACTCGCTTTGGCCGAGCACTTTTTAGCGCAAGGACAAGCAATCATAGTCACATACCGCACTCGCCACGATGCTATTGATATCCTCGCAGGTAAAGGAGCAACGTGTATTCATGCTGACTTTGATAGTGATGCAGCAATTACACATTTTATTGAACAACTAAAAAGCCATACTAATCAGCTAAAAGCAATTATTCATAACGCGTCGAGTTGGGACTGTGAAGCCAACAACCAAGATTATGCGACGCTGTTCGATAATATGATGCGCATTCATGCTAAAACCCCTTACTTAATCAATCTAGCTGCAGCTGATCTATTGCTTCATTATCAACAGAATACAGGTCAAGCTGCCGATATCATCCACATGACAGATTATGTGGTGGAAAAAGGCAGCCCTAAACACCTAGCCTACGCAGCAAGTAAAGCAGCACTCGATAACTTAACTAAATCATTTTCAGCGAAATTTTCACCGGCAATTAAAGTGAACGCAATTGCACCATCACTCATTATTTTTAATGATCATGACAGTGAAGAATACCGAGCCAAAACCATCAAAAAGTCTTTAATGGAAATAGAACCTGGCTGCACAGAAATTATTAATAGCGTCGAGCTACTACTTAACAGCCACTACATCACAGGACGTTCATTACCTGTCGATGGTGGCAGACATTTAAAATAACGTATTACTGAGAAATCTATGCACGATGATTTAAAAAAGAGCTATCAAGACATAATTAGCGCAGTAGGCGAAGACCCTCAACGAGAGGGCTTACTTGATACGCCGAAACGCGCAGCAAAAGCGATGGAATACCTAACTAAAGGTTATCGCCAAACTCTTGATGAAATTACCAATAACGCCGTCTTCACCTCTGATGCTGACGACATGGTATTAATCCAAGATATTGAGCTTTACTCTATGTGCGAACACCACTTACTGCCATTTGTTGGTCGTTGTCACATTGCTTACATTCCTGATGGTAAAGTACTCGGTTTATCTAAATTTGCTCGTATTGTCGATATGTTTGCACGACGCTTCCAAATTCAGGAACAGCTTACTCATCAAATTGCAAAAGCTGTTGAAGAGGTCACAGGTGCAAAAGGTGTTGGTGTTATTGTTGAAGCAAAACATATGTGTATGATGATGCGCGGTGTTGAAAAACAAAATTCAAGCATGCGCACCTCAGTTATGCTTGGCAGCTTTAGAGCCGATCCAAAAACCCGTAATGAGTTTTTGCAGTTAGTTAGAGGGTAATCATGGCCAATGCAATTATCAATGTAACCAACCTCAGGCTAAGAACCTTTATTGGCTTTAACCCTGAAGAGCGTGAAAAAAAGCAAGATGTCGTGATTAACCTTGAAATTCACTACCCTGCCGAGCAAGCTTGTGAAACTGACGCTGTTGATAAAGCACTTAACTACAAGACCATTACTAAAGAAGTTATCGCTTTAGTCGAAGAAGGTCACTTTTTACTGCTAGAAAAGCTCGTTGCCGAGATTTTAGCTATTTGCCACCAGCATAAAAGTGTTCATTACGCCAAAGTCCGTGTTGATAAGCCACATGCGCTGCGTTTTGCGGACTCAGTATCGCTGACTCTCGATTGGCAGAAAAACTAAAAAAACTTTTCAAGCCCAACAGCAAAGGCAAGCACAGCTAAATAACGTGCACCTTTGCCAAGGGCGACAAGTACCAGAAAAGTTAAGAACTTAACGCGAAAAATTCCACCGACCACAGTAAGTGGATCGCCCACCACTGGCAGCCAAGCAAACAATAGACTGTAAATACCGTATTTATTGAATTGTTTTTCAGCTTTTTCAATGGACTTTTTAGAGACCGGAAACCATTTACGATCTTTAAAACGCATGACCTGTGTGCCAAGCCAATAATTAACACAACTACCAAGCACATTACCGAGTGTTGCACTAAGCCATAGTAACCAAAGAGAGTAGCTCCCTTTGGCAATCATTGCCGTCATTACCAACTCTGATGAACTAGGTAACAAAGTTGCTGAAATAAATGCAGTAAAAAAAAGCGAAAGATAGGCCATACATACCCAAAAAAAGAAAAGCTCAGCAACACTGCTGAGCTTTTCTAGTATATCTAATTTTCTCAGTTTTATTTTATAAATTCGATGCTCAGCGGATAATCCACTTCTTTACCATCATTGGCTTTGATTGCCGATACAACAACCATAATAAACGCGAAAATTGCGATGACAGGTAATAAAATGACGCCGATAACAACAAACATCAACAAGAAACTAATGATATATGCAATCATCATCGTTAGCTGAAAATTTAATGACTTACGGCCATGCTCAGCCACTAACGGCATTTCATCCTTTTTAGCAAGCCACACAATAAGTGGCCCGATGACAGATCCGAAAGGAATTAATAATCCAGCAAATGAGCTTAAATGACATAGCATTGCCCACGTTCGATGATCCTTATTATCCGTTATAACTTCAACCTTTTGATTATCGTCCATTATGACTCCTTGTTATTTTTTCTCATCTTCACTATAGCGTTATATTTGCCTAGTTAATATACCATGAGTTGATTTAACCCGCTGTTTTCACCCCACCTCGTTACTGTGATAAAAAAGTGATAACTTCGTGAGGCTTTTATGATATTGCTATTTGATACTGTTTTTGAACAGTCAAAAACAGGAACAAATAATGAAAACTTTAACTTTGCTTGCTGCAACAGCAATTTCTAGCTTCACGAGCCAAGCTGCTGAGCTAGATATCAAACTAACAAATCTCACTCAAGGTGTGCATTTTACACCTATTCTGATTACAGCCCACAGCAGTGATGCATCACTTTTTGAAGTCGCAACACCAGCATCTACAGCGCTACAAACAATGGCTGAAGGTGGCAACATTGCACCTCTTGTTGATGAGGCAACAGCCGCAAATAGCGATATGGTTGCCAACCCAGCTGAAGGGTTACTTGCTCCGGCCGCATCGACAATGGCAAGCCTAACAACAACTGAAGGTAACGACTACTTATCTCTAACAGCCATGTTGTTGCCAACAAATGATGGTTTTGTCGGCTTGAATAGCTGGAAAATACCTACCGAAGCAGGTACTTACACTATTTACTTAAATGGCTATGATGCAGGCACTGAAGCAAATGATGAACGCGTTGTTGAAGGCTCAGGGGCTTTGGGCGTTCCCGGTATTCCTGCCGCACCAGGCGGAAATGCAGGCACTGGCGGTAGTGGTGTCACAAGCAGTGAAAGCAACACAATGGTACATATTCACCCTGGTAACTTAGGTGATGATGATCTTGAAGCAGGTATTAGTGACCTTGATAACACAGTACACAGATGGTTAAACCCAGTTGCTAAATTGACAGTAACGGTTAAGTAGGAGAGCTATTATGCTTCGTTTAACAAAAAGCTTGATCATCATTGCTTTTGGCGCCAGCCTCGCGGCCTGTGGTGACTCAAATAATAATCGCTCAGAGACTCCGCCTGAAGTCGTGTCACCTCCCGTTGTTAGTCCAGTCGTTACATACGAATTTACAATACAAGTAAGTAACTTAACTGCCGCACAACCATTATCACCAATTGCTGTGATTTCTCATACCGAAAACATGCTTTGGGAAATAGGTAGCCCTGCATCGACAGCACTTGAGGTAATGGCTGAAGGAGGAAACAACAGCGACCTATTAGCGGTTGACTTTGCAACCGCAGTTGCATCTGCCGATGCACCTCTTCCGCCAGGAAGTCAGGTAACATTATCACTCTCAACAGAGCAACTAGATTCATTAAAAATAAGCTTAGCAACTATGCTGGTGAATACAAATGATGCATTTACCGGTCTTAATGCAATAGATGTGTCTTCGTTAGCTGTCGATGAAGCGCTTACTTTTACTACATTTGCTTATGATGCTGGAACAGAGGCTAATTCAGAAGCCGCAGGGACAATCCCTGGACCAGCTGATTCAGGCGAAGGGTTTAATGAGGAGCGTGATGATGTTAACTATGTGGCTATGCACCCAGGTGTCGTTAGTCAACATGATGGTCTAAGTAGCTCAGTACTTAGCAGTCAACATAAGTTTGATAACCCATTGACTCAAGTTGTCATTACGCGGACGCAATAACATAGCACTCACTTGCGCTAAGGGCATAAGGAAGTGCCTTAGCGATTAGGACAAGACTATGCGCCCAGAAAAACTTTTAATTGTTGAAGATGACCGTGCTATACGTCAACTTGTAATAACTCAACTTAGCAACCTAAATTTACATATTGATGAAGCCGATTCTGCTGAATCAGCATTAAAAAAACTAGCAAGCAATGATTATGGACTTGTTATATTAGATATAAACTTACCGCAAATGGATGGCTTAAGTTTATGCCGCAAGATTAAAGAGCACTACCCCACGGTATCGGTTATTTTACTTACCGCTTTGAGCAGTGACATGGATAGAGTTATTGGTTTAGAAATGGGTGCAGATGACTATATATGTAAACCATTCTTTGCAAGAGAATTACAAGCGAGAGTAAAAACTCAATTGCGCCACCGAGAGCAACTACTTATAGCTCAATCTTCCATAAAAAAGAAACCCGATGAAGCACAACTTCAACTCGGAGCCTTACACATAGAGTTTTCGAGTCATCAAGCTTACTTAGCAAATCAAGCCGTCAACTTAACCGCGACAGAGTTTGATTTACTGGTACACTTTGCAAAGCACCCTAACCATGTTTTCAGTCGCCAGCAGCTACTTGATCAAGTTTGGGGGTACCAACACAGTGGTTACGAGCATACCGTTAACTCCCATATTAATCGCCTTCGCAGTAAGTTTGAACAGCACCACCGTGCTCTATTTATAGAAACAGTTTGGGGTGTCGGTTATAGATTAAATCCAGGGCAGTTAAATATACAATGATGTTTTCGATGACCCTTTACCAAAAACTAGCTTGGTCACTAGTCATTATTTTTAGCCTGTTGTGTGCGCTTATATTTAATTGGAGCAAAAAGCTTGAACAGCACTCTCAGCACCAAGCACAACAGCAATTACACATACACCTCGCTGAGCACCTTGTAAACGACAACCCATTAATAAAGCAAGGTGTATATGACTATAAGGCGCTGGAAAATTTATTTCATACCTTAATGGTGCTGGGACCTGCTTTCGAATATTACTTTGTAGACCCAGAAGGTAATTTGCTGACCTATTCAGCCAAACCAGGCAAGGTAGTGAGGCAAAAAATAAATCTAAGCCCAATAAAAAAATTAATTTCACAACCAAGCTCTACACCTATTTACGGTGATGACCCCCGTAACATTGAGGGTCAAAAAATATTTTCTGCCGCCCCTGTTTATAATCAACAAAAACTACAAGGTTACTTGTATATGATTATTGGTGGTCAAGCTTTTGATGCAACGCTACACGAGGTAAAACGTGATAATCCAGTTTGGCTAGGGGCAATGTGGTTTGTAGCTGCTATGGTCGCGCTATTTATCACTATGTTACTGTTATTTCGTTTTTTCACCTCACCACTTAAACAATTAAATAAAGAGGTAAGTCGAATAAAAGCTGCCAACTACAGCCTCACAGAAATGGCGCTTAGCCCGAGCTATATGGGGAATAACGAAATTGGCAACTTAAGTAAAGGGATTTATGGCATGCTATCCCGTATTGATGAGCAGTTTAAATCTTTGCAGCAAATAGATAAACAGCGCCGAGAATTACTTACTCATTTATCACACGACTTAAAAACGCCACTTGCTTCACTACATGGTTTTCTTGAGGTTATGAAAAAGCCATATTCTCAGCTCAGTCATCAAGAGCAACAACGTTACCTGACCTTGGCAATGGATAATTGCCAACAATTGAAGCTGTTAATTGAACAAATTTTTGAACTGGCTAATTTAGAGTGTGGGCAAGTAAAGATAAAAACTGAAACGTTTAATCTTGGCGAATTAATTTACGACTGTGTCGCCAAATTAGCATTAAACGCTGAAGCAGCAGGGGTAACAATAAAAGTCACTCCCAAAATTTGCGACTTTCCAGTTACAGCAGACATTGCCAAACTAGAGCGTGTACTTACTAACCTTATAGAAAATGCGATACGCCATACCCCCTCCAAAGGATTAATCACTGTAGAAGTGTCTCAACTCAACGAACAAGTTTTTGTCTCAGTCTCTGACACGGGTGTAGGCATTCACGCTGATGAGTTAACGGCAATCTTCGAACCTCACTACCAAGCACGTAATAGCATTAAACGGGGTCAAGGTGGACTAGGCTTAGCTATTTGCAAACAGCTACTTAAACTAATGAATAGTGATATTGAAGTACAAAGTACCCTGGGTAAGGGGACCCAATTTCGCTTTAACTTAACGAAGCATGCACCAGTTTAAGGTCGAATCACCCACTGGTGCGTATATTGATTATTGTTTGATACCTGCCAAATCAAGCATAAAAGCATAATACAGTGCGGTATCTTCTAAACTTTTGAATCGTCCTGACGCACCACCATGTCCTGCTTCCATATCGGTTTTAAAGAGCAATACATTATTGTCAGTTTTCAGCTCACGCAATTTTGCCACCCACTTTGCAGGTTCAAAATATTGTACTTGTGAGTCATGTAGCCCCGTTGTGATCAACATATTTGGATAGGCTTGTTGCTTCACTTGATCATAAGGTGAATATGACAACATATAATCATAATACTTTTTATCATTAGGGTTGCCCCATTCATCATATTCATTGGTAGTAAGCGGTAAGCTGGTATCAAGCATCGTTGTTACAACATCAACAAAAGGAACGGCTGCAATCACTCCTTTATAAAGTTCTGGCGCTTGGTTTGCTATCGCCCCCATTAGCAAGCCACCTGCACTGCCCCCCATTGCAAAAATAGTGTTTTTGTCACCATACTTTTGTGCAACTAAAGATTCTGTTACATCTATAAAATCGTTAAATGTGTTTTTCTTATGAAGCAACTTGCCATCTTCGTACCATGGGCGCCCTAGCATTTGTGAGCCGCGGATATGCGCAATTGCAAATACGAACCCGCGATCAAGTAAGCTTAATCGCGAACTCGAAAAACTTGGATCCATCGTCGCACCATACGAACCATAGCCATACTGTAATAACGGATTAGTACCGTTTTTATCAAACTTATCTTTACGATAAACGAGGCTCACAGGTACATCGACACCATCTCGCGTTGTCACATACATCCGCTCAGATGCATAATTATCTGGGTTAAAGCCACCTAACACTTTACGCTGCTTGAGAAGCGTTTTTTCACCGTTTTCTAAATTAATATCGTAACTTGTACTTGGCGTGGTCATACTTGAATAGTAAACACGTAAGTTAGGGTTATCTAGCTCATAGTTGTCATAGCTAGAAACTGTATATGTCGGGTCCTTGAAGGCAATCACTTGTTCTTGCTGATCACGTAAATCACGAATTGTTAAATAGGTTTGCCCCATTTTTCGCTCTTCGTATACGAGGTGATTACTAAATAACTCAATACTTTCCAGCTTGATGTTTTCGCGCCCAGCAACCAGCGTTTGCCAATTTGCTTTATCGTGAGCTTGTTCACGACGCACCTTCATTAATTGAAAATTTACGGCGTTTAAATTTGTGATTATGTAGTACCAATCACCTAATTTCTTAATGTCATACTCAAGTCCAGTTTCACGTACAATTAAACGTTTTGGCATGGCACTGATATCGTTTGCATCAATAACCGATACCCCTGAGGCACTCGTGCTACTATGCTTGATATAAATTTCTTGGTGATCTTTACTCTTCTCAATACTGGTATAATAGCTAGTGTCATGCTCTTCGTACACTAACTCATCATCCGCTTGAGACGTGCCTAACCTGTGCCGAAAAACTTGGTATCCCAGTAAGGTTTGTAGGTCTTTTTTAATATAATAAAAGGTTTTATTATCATTCGCCCAAACAACATCACCTTCGCTGCCTTCAATTGTATCCGGCAATAATTGATTAGTAGTCAAGTCCTTAACTTTTACCGTGTATATACGTCGACTTAACGTATCTTCACCATAGGCCAATAAAGCGCCATTTGGGCTTACATCAAGCCCTGTTACTGCAAAATAATCATGATTCTGTGCAAGCTTATTTACGTCTAAAATAACCTGCTGATGCAGTCCTTGCTTATCAGTACTTCGTATATAAACAGGGTATTCATTATCACCATGAGTTTGTGAAAAATAATAATGGCTTCCCATTTTTACAGGTACTGATTCATCATCTTTTTCAATACGTCCTTTCAACTCTTCAAATAACTTTTTTTGTAAAGCATCTGTATGAGCCATCATTTTTTCTACATAACTATTTTCAGCTGCTAAATGGGCAAGAACTTGTGGGTCAGTGCGAGTATCGTCACGCATCCAATAATAGTTATCAACCCTGGTATCACCATGAAGAGTCATCTCATAAGGTACTTTGTTAGCCACAGGTGCCAACGTGTTCACTTTTTCTACAGCAGAAAATGCGCTGGATTCATGTACAGAATTAGGAATTTTGTTACACGCTGCAACAATGGCGAGTGGTACAGCCAATAAACAAAGAGAGTGACTAATTTTCATAGGGTTCCTGAGTTATTTTTTATCCCGACTTTAATATAAGTAAAATTAAGTCACGATATAAGTAGGCTTTGTGAAGCTATGTAAAAAGGGAGCTACAGCTCCCTTTATTCAAACGTATTGATTATCTACTTTTGTTTACGGCGACGCACAAATGCAAACGGCGCAGCTAAAAGAGCTAACCATGCAAGAGAACCCGATGAACGCGATCTATTTGCTGTAGGAGCAGGTTCTGCTGGCATCTCAGATGCTTCATCTGCAAGATTATTTACAAGTACAGTAACCATGGCGGGATCCGAGATATTGCCTGACTTATCACTGACAACAACTTCAAGTTCAATGGCTGTCATTCCTGCATCATAATCCAAAATATCTTGTTGCATTACCACAACATCACCTTCGGAAGTGACTGAAACAGCTGTAGAAGTCGAGCTGATTACAATAAACTCAGAAACAGGGCTGGCAAGGTCTGCACCAAAACTAGCTTCTAACGTGCCAATTACCGTGCCATTTTCTGCATTTTCATCCACTGAGAACTCAGCATCCGCTAAAACAGGCGAAGTGTTAGCATCACTTTGCGGAGTAGCAACATATGCTTTCGAACCTGAATCAGATAAAATTAAAAAATCAGCACCAGCATTAAGCATAGTTGCAGACTCTCCAGGTGCTAATGAGTTTACAGCATTCCCTGCGTCATCAATTAAGGCCGCGTAGACATTTTCAGATGCATCACTGAACGTATAAGTTCCCATTGCAACATCACCTAGGTTTGTCGCCAGTGGTGTCCACAACTCTTCCTCTGTTCTAAAACGAACATTTGCAGTTACATTGTCTAGGTCATCCGCCGTTAAGCCAAACGCCTCCAAACAACTTTGTAAGGTCAAATGATTATTACCTATAATTTGAAAGATATTATCCAGTTGTCCAGAAGCGCTGCCATAACCATGAGTGAAAGTGATTGCTGTGCCCGGCTCAATATCTTCAAAAAACCATTCAAGCTTACCATTTTGTACTGTTACATCGTATGTACCATCTTGATCAAGGTCAAAGTCAGCCATTAAGCCCGCAACGTATGAGTGAGTAATACCCTCATTTAGAATAACGGTTGTTAAAGTCACATAACCGCTTTCACAGATATCCGCCGTAACTGGGAATGTTTCAATCGATGCTCCCGCTAGATCAAAGCGATGCGCTTCATCAATATCATCAGTCATCACTGTTGGTGCAAAAACAGGGTTTAGCGTTGTCGCGCCTGTATTAGTCAACTGATGCGCTACACCACTTTCAGTTTCAACTGGTGTAAAGCTCATGGCAGCATTTGCTTTTGGTAATACGTGATAAACCAAGTGGAAAGCTGGCTCATCGCCATCAGAGAAAACTAACGCACCATCTAACTCCAAGTTAGTTAGATCTGCTGTTGTCGCTTGCGAACCAATATTATCATCTGTCAATGTCCACTCAGGCAACGTAGCAGGGTCGATTGTTGCCGTCACATCAAATGACATTGTTTGACCAGCAGGAACGGTGATGGTTTCAGGGTACTCTAATGAAAATGAACCACGCTCTATGTCATTTTGATAACGCTGATTAAGTGATAACGAATATACTTTCACTTCGTTCGAGAAGTTTTTAACTTGAATAGTTTTTGTTAATTCAACAGTCTCAGAAGCGTTAACCAGACCAAATGAAAGTGCCGCTTGTTTAGTATCAGCAGCCCATGCAGCAACAGGTAAGTTAGCAGCTTTATTAACATCAACTAAACCTGCACCAATATAGCTAATAGGCGCAAGTTCAGCATCTGGGTTTATTGCACGAGGCTCCATGGTGACATCTAAATTTGCTGTGTTCATTAGTGTCGCTTTAAGCTCTAACGCATTGCGCTCTGGTTGTGCTTCTTTTAAGAGGCTCACAGCACCTGCAGTAATAGGCCCAGAGAAAGATGTACCCGATACACCCGTTAAACCATTGCCGAGTCCAGGCTCAGCCGTCATAATATTCACACCAGGAGCCGTAATTTCAGGCTTAAGCAAGCCACCCATTGATGGACCGCGAGAAGTAAATCCTGCGATAGCACCTGAAAGCACAACTTTATCTAACTGAAAACGGTATACTGGCTGCTCACCAGCCGCTAACTGCTCTTTTAATTGACGCCCTACTCCTTGTGTTACCGAGATAACACGAATAGTTACTTGGTCTGCCTCTGGGCCTGCAGCCATGCCAGGTGCGCCTCCTTCTGCATTATTTGCAATAATGACATAAGCAGCCCCGCGTTGCTGTGCTCGCAACGCCTTAGCAGAAAAACCACATTCACCACGATCGATAATGACACCTTTACCGGTAAAATCGACATCTTCGGCAAAGTCAACACATGCCGTTGCATTGTCACTTGGGTAAACTAACTCATGGTCTTCGCTGGTCAAGACAAACGCATCTGTATTTCCGAACGATGCTAAACCCGTTTCGATTTCTTCGCCATTTAAATCATTGGTGAATACATTATCAGGTTCACTAGGGTGAGTCATTGCACCCACTGAAAGTGCATTTTCACTGGTACTTGGGCCACCAACAATAAATGGATATGCACCATCATTACCAGCAGAGATAACTACATTTGTGCCTAGCTTTACAGCTTCATTTATAAATAAGCCCACAGCATCATTGGCAACATCACCATAATCACCACCTAAAGACATATTAATTACATCTACACGGTCAGAAATATCACCATCGCCATTCGGGTCCATTGCGTTTTCTAATGCCAGTAATTGCGCTAAGCCAGGACAATTAGCCGCACAAACAGAGTAAACAAATAAGTCCACATTAGGCGCAATACCATTTACCGAGTGAGATACATGGGTACCATGGTTAGTTGTAACATCAATCGGATCAGCATCATTATTTATATAATCATAGCCACCTAAAACTTTACCCTGTGGCCAATCAACGCTTGTTGGGTCTGCCGTCGCTGCCGCATAGGCTGCATCTGTGCCTTCGCCGCCAAATGCCGTATGGGTGTAGTCAATACCTGTATCAAGTACAGCTACGCGTACCCCTTGGCCTGTTGCTAAGCCATTTGAGACAAGTGGGGTTGCTTCAATATAATCCGCACTACCAGCAACATGTAGCTCATAGTCATAGACAGGATATATCTCTTCAACTTGAGGATTCGATAAAAGCATTGCGACATTTTGCTTGCTACCATTTACAACAACTGAGCTAACAAGTGTTGATGTTTTAGCAATAACTTGCACAGGTAAATCCATACTCTCAATAGTTTGTTCTACTGATGCTTGCGCCGTCTTAGCAACCGCTTGTACTGAGGCAATATCAGCCCCCATGGTTTTTGCGCTAACTGTTGCAGGTGCTTTGAGTTTAACCAACCAGCTTGTTGCTTCACCTTTTACATTTTTTTCTTGTTTAGTAACAGCAACTGGCTTAATTAGTTTTTTACCCGCTAGGTTATACTTTGAAAAATCATTTGCCTGAGCACTTGCACACATTGCGCTTGCAACAGCGAGTGCGACTGTTGTTCTTTTTATTAGATTATTAGACATAGGGTCCCCTAGGATATGTTATGTTATCGTTTTGACAGTGATTGAAACTGAGTTTCGACGTCAATATAAAACGGGACGACAAATAGGAACAACAAAATAATTACACTATGATTACAATAACCACAAAAATAGACACAACATCGTTTCAAACCCATTGTTTTTAAAATAATTTATAAAAAACAGTGGGTTGTAAATGTTTGTAAACGAATATTGTATTTTTTAACGTAAAGCGAGACGAAATGAACTCAGACGTCATTAACATTTTAACGATGGCAAAGGTAATCCAAACAGCCGTAGCCCCCGTTTTCTTAATTACTGGTATTGCTGCAACACTGGGGGTTTTATCTAATCGTCTTGCACGCATTACCGACCGCGCAAGACAGCTTGAGCGAAAGCTAAAAGTAAGTACCGACGAAGATTTTAATCTATCATTAACGACCGAATTAAGAGCTTTGCTCAAACGCTCGCGCTGTATCCATATTGCATTTAGCTTAAGCGTACTTAGTGCTCTACTTGTCTGTGCTGTGGTCATGTGTCTGTTTTTATCACACATTCAATCTATTAATTTAAGTGTGACGATTGCCAGCTGCTTTGTTGCAGCAATGGCATTACTCATTTTTGCCTTTTTATCACTACTTGGTGAAGTTTTCTTAGCAACACGAAGTATGCGCCGTGGTATGATCTTCGCAGACATAGACATAAATGATTAAATTAAACTTAAGTTAAGATTAACCGCATTACACTTGAATAATCTATTTAGCTGAGATAAAACTCGGTTAATTTATCTTTATGACATATTAAGGGGCAAAAGGAATGAAATTAAAACAATTAGTATTAGGTACGATACTGTCGACTATGGCACTTAGCGCATCGGCAGACTCTGTATTTGAAGAGCCAAGTGACGCTATCGAATACCGCCAAGCGGCATTTTCAATGATTCGCGTACAAATTGGTGACATGGGCGATATGCTAAAAGGAAAAGTACCTTTTGATGCAGAACGTTTTCAGATGCGTGCAAACAATGCAGCAGCACTATCAAAAATGCCTTGGGAAGCTTTCGTAGCGGGTTCTGATAAGGGCGATACATCTGCACTTGCAGCTGTATGGAGCGACAACGAAACCTTTATGAAAAAAGCCGTTGCTTTCCAACAGTATGCTGATGAACTAGCAGTTGCAGCACAAAGTGGCGACCAAAAAGTTATTGGTAAAGCATTTGGCGCATGGGCTAAAGGTTGTAAAGATTGCCATAAGTCGTTCAAAGACTAGCAAAAAACGTTGACCAAAAAAGGCGCTTATCAGCGCCTTTTTTAATGTTTTGAAGCACCTTAGCCAAACAAGTAATTTAAAGGCTCTGCTCCCCAAGTCGTAAATAATACCACTAAGCACACGGCAAAAATAACGAATGCCATAACGGGTGATTTAGTCACAGGCTCCGTGACTGAGATTTGATCGCTACTGCCCGTAAGCATAGGCTTTACCAAGTTCTTACCCTTTATACGATAAATAACAATCGCCAAAACATGCAACACAATGGCATACAACAAAATATCAAAATTAAGATGATGCAACCAACCTGCAAACTCCACGGTATCTGAGGATACATGCGCCACCAGCGGACCATCCGTTAATATATCGTCACTCGTCATTAAGCCAGAGGTTAATTGCACGATGAGCAAAGCAAAAAAGGCTATCACCATATAGCTACCCGCCGCACCATGACCCGCTTTGTGCTCATTACTCGTGAACGACTTAATCGCAGCAACAGGAGAGTGAATTAGTGCTGAGAGCCTCGCAGTTTTACTACCAATAAGACCCCAGATAAGACGAGTAACTAGCAATGCAAGGGTGAAATACCCTGCTGCAAAATGCAGCTCAAGCATGCCCTCTTCGGCACTAAAATAAAGTGTCGCGATAGCCGCAACCAACAACCAATGGAAACTTCTTATAAAGCCATCCCATACTTTGACTTTAGACATTGTAACCCTCCCTAAGAAATGTATATTATTGCAAACTTCGACGATTTTGACACACTCCAATAATAGGTGTTTTGATCTGAGCTATAACAACAAACAAGAGCGATAAGATGCAAAAACCCATTCTAAGAGCCTTACTTAAAGGTTTTTTTGACATGCTTCCTTTATGTCTTGCGGTATTACCTTGGGGAATTTTATGTGGCTCTTTAGCAATTCAAAATGGGTTTAGCGCATTTGAAACACAAGCGATGTCGTTACTGGTATTTGCAGGGTCTGCGCAGTTGGTCGCCATAGAATTAATGGCTGGCAATACGCCGCTTTTAACTATTTTGTTTACCACACTCATTATTAGCTCGCGGCACTTTTTATATGGCTTGGCAGTACGCCACAAGGTCATCGATCAGCCTTTTCGTTGGCGGCTTCCTGTTAGTTTTGTTCTCACTGATGAATTATTTGCTTTCTCGCACCATCGCAAAGCTTATCGAACAAAAGTACGCCTTATTTATGCTTTAAGTGCTGGGTTTAGTTTTTATATTGCGTGGAATATTTGGACCCTGCTAGGCATAGTCGCGGGAAGCTTGCTCCCCGATTTAACAAATCTCGGTCTTGACTTTGCCATTGCAGCCACCTTTATTGCTTTAGTTATTCCTGGCGTAAAGAACCTTGCTACCTTGGCGACCGTGATCACCGCAGGTACAGTTGCAACGCTATTGAAAAGCCAAGGCTTTCAGCTGTGGCTAGTCACAGCAGCCCTTATCGCTATGACGGTGGGTTATGTAATTAGTCGCTGGCGAGCAAAAGAGGAGCACGTACAATGATGATGACTATTTTATTGATGGCGTGTATCACCTTCTTCACCCGTTACTTATTTTTACACCGTGCGCTACCGTTTAAAGTCGGCCCGAAAATGCAGCAATTTTTAAGTTTTAGTGCCCCTGCAGTACTTACTGCAATTTGGGTACCCATTGTGTTTATTAATGACGAAGGGATAAATCTAGATTGGCAAAATCCCTACCTAAGTGCTGCAATCGTATCCGTTATTGTGGCTTATAAAACACACAATATTTACTACACAACACTGGCAGGGATGGGATTATTTATAATCTTAAGTTAGACACTTGCAAGTAAAATCGCGCGGCTTTTCTCAAGCGTAACTTGCTCGCGCTCACCAAGAGCCGTCATACCATGACGTTCAAGCTGAGCCACAAGTTTATCGGCAACACTTTCATCCAACTCGTAATCGCTTAAGCGAGTTGGCATTTTAACACTGTGGAAAAATGCTTCTGTTGCAGCTATCGCGTTATCAATTGCCGTATCTTCATCGCTAATATCAAGGCCTAATACTCGCTCAGCATATTGCAATAACTTGCCACGCTTAGTGTCTTTTTGCTCTGCCATCATACGTGGTAATACAATCGCTAATGTTTGAGCGTGATCCAAGCCATACACAGCAGTCATTTCATGACCAATCATGTGAGTTGCCCAGTCTTGCGGAACGCCAGCACCGATTAGACCATTGAGTGCCATAGTCGCTGACCACATAATATTAGCACGCACTTGATAGTTATCGGGTTCAGAGAATGCTTTAGGACCTTCTTCGATAAGTGTCATTAAAATCCCTTCAGCAAAGCGATCTTGTAATTTGGCACCCACATCATAAGTTAGGTACTGTTCCATCGTATGCACAAACGCATCAACAATACCATTCGTTACCTGACGCTCAGGTAATGAGAATGTCACAGCAGGGTCTAGCACAGCAAAACGAGGACGCACAAATTCACTGGCAAACGGTAGTTTATCTTGTGTCTCTAAATTTGATACCACGCTGAAGGTGTTCGATTCAGACCCTGTTGCAGGTAAGGTTAAAACAACACCCAATGCGACTGCTGACTTTACTTCAGCGCCTTTTGCTAAAATATCCCATGGTTCGCCAGCAAACTCAGCTGCAGCTGCGATGAACTTGCTACCATCAACTACAGAACCACCACCAACCGCGAGGATGTAGTCAATTTGCTGCTCTTTGACTAGTTCGACTGCTTTCATGCACGTTTGGTAGCTAGGGTTTGGTTCAATACCAGCAAACTCAAACCAAGTATGCTCGCTTAATGCGGTTTTAACTTGATCATACACACCGTTTTTCTTAATGCTGCCGCCGCCATAAGTAACCAGTATCTTGGCATTTTTTGGGATCTCATTTTGAATTTCTTTAATTTGTTGTTCACCAAAATGAATTTTGGTTGGATTCTCAAAGCTAAAATTTAACATGCTTACTCTCTCATATTTGTGAGTATTAATCAGTGACCCGGCTATTGTAGTTATTTTTATATAGGGATAAAGGATGAAAATGAATAATCACTTTTGCAGACATGCAACAATAATCATCATAAACTAGTCGTAATTAAATGCAGCATCCTAAGGGTCGAAAATGTGGCAAGGCTTAGAAGAATTTTTATATGTCGTTGAGCATGGTAGCTTTACGCATGCAGCCAAGGCTATGGAAGTATCCACCTCACACATAAGTCGGCAAGTACAACAGCTGGAGAATCGTTTAGGTTCCGTATTATTTCAACGCACCACACGAAAAATTAGCCTCACTGATGCAGGGCGTGAATACGCCATTAAATTAAAAGCGATACGCCAAGAATTGATTGATGCAAACAATCAATTACAGGGCGAGCAACGCCAACCAAAAGGCCTAATACGTATTACAGGTGCTGGCGAATTTGTAGCAAACCAAGTCGCCCCCAAAGTCGCAGAGTTTGTCAAACGCTACCCTGAGGTTGAAGTCGACCTCGACTTTAATAGTCGTAACGTTAACTTAGTTGAAGAAGGTTTTGACTTAGCTATTCGCTTTGGCAGAATGCAAGACTCAAATTTAATTGCACGACCACTCTGTAAACGCGTAATGACACTCGTAGCAAGCCCAGAGTATTTAGCTAAGCATCCAACTCTTAACACACCTTTTGATCTCACTGAGCATAACTGTCTAATTACCATGCGAAAACGCTGGCGATTTAATATTGATAATCAAGTTAAAGAGGTTCGCATTGATGGTAATTGGCGTAGCAACCATCCACAAGCTATTTTAAATGCTGCTGTTGCGGGTGTTGGTATTGCACACCTTGCTCTGGATATTGTTGAACCTTATTTAAGTAATGGCCAATTAGTGAGTGTACTTGATGAGTTTCAAGTCAGCGATAATGCATCTTGGTTAGTATACCCTCGCAAAGATCTATTACCGTTTCGCGTACGTTTGCTGATAGAACATTTAACCGATGCATTCGCTGATTAAAATTTACGCTTTTAGAAAAATCTCAAGCAAGTTAGAATCAGTGTAACAATAATAAAAAGTTATCATTATGAGCGAATTTTACCAACTTTCTGCTACTAGCCTTCAAGGCCAAACTATCGACTTTTCCGACTTTGAAAATAAGGTTGTGCTCGTGGTAAACACAGCCAGTGAATGCGGTTTTACGCCACAGTATGAAGGACTCCAAAAGCTACATGAAAAATACCATGATAAGGGCTTAGTAATTATAGGTTTTCCCTGTAATCAATTTGGTAAGCAAGAACCTGGTGACGCTAAAGAAATAAAAGAGGGCTGTCTAATCAACTATGGTGTCAGCTTTTTAATGATGAGCAAAGTTGATGTAAACGGCGAACACGCACACCCCGTTTTTCGACATCTAAAGTCCGAATTGCCTGGCTTTATCACCCGCAAAATAAAATGGAACTTTACCAAGTTTTTAATTGGCAAAGATGGTAAAGCCATTAAACGCTTTGCACCACTAACAAAACCAGAACAAATAGAATCAACCATTGTAGCAGCATTACATAAATAAAGCGTACGTCAAAAAGCAATAAAGAGGCGCAGCACCTCTTTATCTAAATTTATACTTAGTCGTTCAAATAATCATCAAAATCATCTTCACCTAAGTTTCTTCGCAAGCGTTTTTGTTCAAGATAGTCTTCCAACTTCTTCTTAACGCGTTGCTTTTTCTTGTCGTGTTGATTACGCCCGACCATTTCGTACTCGTCTTCAACAAAATCGTCATCTAGCGCGTCATAACTAAATGTCTTACCCACAACCCACTCCATAAAGTGTTTGAGACCAATTCAACGGTTTTAAATTTATTCCATGAATTGGCAAAGTTTAAAAAGCTCAGTAGTAATTTAGTACCTAAAAACTACCAAAATAAAGCCATAGCCCCATGCTAAATAGGTGATATGTCAATATTGTGAATAAATAGCGCTAAATTCGATTTCTGAAAAGTGAGAGTTTTTTATCGTTTCGATAAAACTCATTTATGTATATGGATTTTTTGGTTAATTTGACCAAAAAATGGTTAAAAATTAATTTTTATTTCTTATCCACAAATGAATAAAAACAAGCAAGCTTTTGATATTAAATAACTTTAAAAGCTTGGCACTCTATTTGATTACTAAATTTTGTCATTTCAAACAGGAAAGAAAAAAATGAAAAAGTTATTGTTAGCAAGTTCTTTATTTATCGCCACAAGTGCTATGGCTCATAACGATAATGATACAAATATTTCATTCAGTGGTGAGCAATGTGATGTTGAATTTAAAAATGATGTTCGTATTACGCCAAGCGAGCTAGAAGTTTACACAGCCGATAATCGTACTATGAAAATCATCAACCAAAATAATCTATATATTGATGGTCAAAGCGTATCCCTCAATTCTTCGCAGCAAGAGGCTATTGCCGCTTATTCCGACAGCTTACGCAGCCAACTCCCTGAGGTGGCAAACATCGCGCTTGATGGGGTAAAAATCGCAGGTGTAGCAATCGAAGAAGTTGCTAATGCTTTTAACATTGACGGCCTAAACGACATATCTGAATTAATGGATGACATTAGCGTAGAAGTGCAGAACGCTTTCTATCAACAAGGTGCATTCACTATGGGTCAGCAAAATTTCGAAAAGTTTGGCCAAAACTTTGAGAATCAGTTTGATGAGCAAATCGAATCCGCGGTTGAGTCAGCCATGATGAAATCAATGGGCAGTATTTTAGTTGCTCTTGGTTCTGCATTAATCGGCTCAGGTGGTGATATGGATGCTTTTGAAAAGCGCATGGAAAACATGGGTGAACAAATCGAAGCACGCGTAGAAACCCAAGCCGCACAACTAGAAGAGCGTGCCGATGCACTCTGTGGCAGTTTTGCAGATATTGCCCATAAAGAGCAAGAGCTAGTCGCTTTAGTACCTGAATTAAAAGAATACCAGCTGTTCACATTTAAACAGCATGCTGAGTAAGATATCCCTGAACCAACGCACTTGGTTTTGCGCAGAGCTTGCTCTGCGCTTTTTATTTTTTGGCTAATACTGTGAGCTGTGACAAGGTTTTAATTGCTTGTTCTAAATGCTCAGACCAAGGTAAACCATAGCTTAAGCGAAAACAGCTGCGGTATTTTTTACCCGCTGAAAATATTAACCCTGGAGTAATGCTAATCCCCGCCTCTAACGCTAAATGGAATAACTTTACCGCATCATACTGCCCTCCAAGATCAATCCAAATCACACAGCCACCCTGCGGATTACTAATGCGCGCGCAACTTGGCATATATTGCTGTAAGCACCAAATCATACGTTCTTTATTTGTACTCAAGCGCTGCCTCAACAAACGCAGATTACGATCGTACTCACCGCTGGCGATAAACTCATACAGAGTCCATTGATTAATAAGTGGCGCGGAGCAACTCAGAGCACGTTTATAACGCCTTGCTTGCTCTGCAAACTTGCCCGCAATGATCCAACCAATACGATAGCTTGGTGCAGCCGTTTTTGAAAACGACGCACAGGTGATCACTAAGCCTTTTTTTGAATAAGCTTGCGCTGGTGTAGCACGTTTAGCAGTAAAATGTAGATCGCCATAAACATCGTCTTCTATGAGCACAACGTTACGCTCTTCTAAAAGAGTCACTAACTGCTCGCGTTTAGTCTCTGGCATAAAACTACCAACGGGGTTATTTAACGACGTTGAAAAAACACACGCTTTGATATCATGCTCATCGAGGGCTTGAGCCAAATCATCTAGCCAAATTCCTTCATCAGGACACAGGGGGATTTCCAGCGCCTTTAAGCCTAAGCTTTCAATTAATTCAATAATGCCAAAATAACAAGGCGATTCGATGGCGATAATATCGCCAGGTTTAGCGACACATTTAAGTGCTATTGCCAATGCCTCTTGTGCGCCATTGGTGATCACCAATTCATCACTATCAACACCAATGCCAAAATCTAAATAGCGGTGGATCAATTGCTTTTTCAATGGTGCAAAACCATCCATTGGACCGTAGTTAATTGCCGATGCGCCAGCCAGTGTCATTACACGTCGCATTGTTCGTGCTAGCGCTTTATCTGTAGGTGCTGCTGCAATAGGGTTTGCAATACCGAATGGCACAACATTGGCTTTATGTATGGCACTATAAACTTGCTCAATCAAGCCTTGCTTATTCACCATCATTGGTTCGCGACTTAGCTTCACTCGTTTCGGCCGCGATTGATTTAATTGAGAAGACTTTAAAAAGTATCCTGACTTTTCTCTGGCTTCTATCAACCCTTGCCCTTCTAAAAGTTGATAAGCTTGTTTCACTGTTGGGATACTTACGTTTAACTTATCAGCCATTTTTCTTAGCGACGGTAACTTCTCTCCAGGCAATAACGACCCTTGAGAGCAAAGATCTCTTATTAGCTGAATCACCTGTTGATATAAAAACTCACTATTACTGCGACTGATTACTTGTGACATCGGACACCAAACTGTATAGGTTATATTTTTAGTTTTCTGTATATGTTAAGTATACAGAAGAGGCCTAAAATGAACATACTTTAAACTTTTGAGTACTAACTATGAAAAGTGCCGCTCTTTACCTCGTCACGGTACTAATTTGGGGGTCAACTTGGCTAGCGATTGAGTTTCAATTAGGCAATGTTGCCGTTGAAATCTCCTTGTTTTATCGCTTTGCTATTGCAGCCGTTTTAATGTGGGCTTTCGTGCTGATAAAAAAGCTACCTATGCAATATTCACTACGTGACCATGGCTTTTTCGCTTTACTGGCATTGTTCAACTTTGGTTTAAACTATCTTGTTTTATATTGGGCACAAAATTACCTCACTTCAGCCATGGCATCGATTGCTTTTTCCATGCTGTTATTGATGAATATCATCAATACACGGTTATTTTTTGCCAAACCTATCGCCAAGCGAATTTACTTTGGTGCACTTCTTGGCGTGATGGGAATTGCTAGCTTGTTTTGGCCACAAATTCAGCAATTCAACTTGAGTAATGGTGCGTTGGTCGGGTTACTACTTGCGCTATCAGGAACCTTTGTGGCTTCATTGGGAAATATGGTCAGTGTTCGAAACTCTCAGCGTAACATTGGCGTACTACAAGGCAACGCGTGGGGTATGTTATATAGCGCTTTAGGCTTGGCTGCTTATGTTTTAGTCAGTGATGTAGAGCTTACCTTGAATGCTCCAACAAGTTATTGGGTGTCGCTGCTCTATTTAGCTGTGTTCGGTACAGTAATCGCATTTGCTTGTTATTTTGCACTACTAAAAAATATCGGCCCAGAACGGGCAAGTTATGTGATCGTATTATTCCCACTGGTTGCAGTGGTACTAAGTACCTTATTTGAAGGATTCGAATGGCAAGCGAACACCTTTATCGGATTTAGCTTAGTTTTATTTGGCAATGCCATTGTGCTAACACCGACAAAACAAATTAAAGCTTTTTTTGCTGCTCGCAGTATTCAGCAAAAAGGCTCCGTCCCCAGTTAGAAGTGACTATGTCGCCTCTAACACCAAGCGCTGGCAAATTTTGCCGGCGCTTTTTTATGGCATATGAAAACGTAGCGCTTGCGGGTGAATACTGATCTTCGCAGGCGTAAAACCCACCAACTCACCATCGGCCTCAATAAGCTGTCCAGTGGTGGTTACTTCAGCACTGGCTAGTTGTGAATATTCTAGCTTTTTCAAACTATGATGCTTTACCAGTAGTAAATACACAAAACTGAGCAGGTTTTTCAGCAAACCACCTGCGGGCATGCAGTAACAGTCAAGCTGGCCATCATTTAGCTGTGCTTTTGGAGCGATTTTTAAGCCACCACCAAAGTAGTGATGATTGGCAAAAATCGTCGCTAAGTTACTGTAGTTGAGTGCTTTACCATTAAACTCACCCTGAAGTGACCGTGCCTGAAATAAAAATAGCTGCTTAATACCCTGCCAAGTGTAGCCAAACGAGCTAAAAGTTCCGGCTTTGTTTAGTTGAGCCACCACTTCAGCGTCAAAGCCTATACCCGCAACATTGATAAAATACCGCTGGTTTACTTGTCCAACATCGATTAACTCTGTACGGCTATTAAAAACGGCTTCATACCAAGCCTGTTGTTTACACGCAAAGCCACGAGCAAAATCATTACCTGTGCCTGCCGGAATTAACGCAATTGAACAATCACTCTCTATGACTGCATTAACAGCTAAGTGTAAAGTTCCGTCACCACCAATCACCACGATTTGAGTTTGCTTCTTAGCCAAAAGCGCAATATCAGCGCAATCATTCTCAAACTTACCTGTGGTTAAATACAATTCAGGCTCAATCTGTCTTTTTTTACATTCTTTTAGTAGCCAATCAACACTGTTTTTATGATTTTTTTTGTCGCTTGGCTTTATTATTATCAACATCAACGATTACTTCTTTTCAAGCAGGGCAAAAACAGCCACTCATTCAAATTATATTAATCTGAATATTTAGTCACTTTATAAATTTAAAAACGCATAAACAAAACAACATAAAGCAAAAACTCTTTATATGCCTAAAGTTAATAAAAAAGCACCTTGCATAACCATGCAAACTATAGCAAAACAGAAAACTTAACCCATTGTTAATAAAGTGAATTCGGATTAAAAAAAGTTATCCGATAGACTCAATTTTTATCGTTTTATTTTTGTCCATTTTGGTTGCAAAATACCCATGTTTTCAACCAAACACAACCTGGAGCAAAGTAATGAACCCGATTAATACACTAAACCAAAGTGCAGCAACTCATGTTGCCGTAAAACCAACTAACAGAAAAGCAAAAATGCTTGCTAAGTTAAACCGTTACGGAAAAAAACTGGCACTTGGCGGCGCAGTACAACACAAGTAATCCCCAACCATGGTTACTTTATCGGTGCAGTAAACACCCAACCACTAATGAAGATCCTTCTTTAGCTCCTCCGTTTACTGCTCCAACCCTTCTTTTAAGTTAAAAACAGCAAATAATTAAACCTTTTTACAAAAAACACCCTCTTTACGCTCAAAAAACAAGCAAACGAACTTTTTCCTATTTACACAGCCGATTCAGCTAAGTATTATTCTCGCATCACGATGTGGAGAGATGGCAGAGTGGTCGAATGCACCGGTCTTGAAAACCGGCAGGGGTTTGTAGCCCCTCTAGGGTTCAAATCCCTATCTCTCCACCACTTATTTTTATTTGTTGATTTATTTCAGCAAATTACAATCAGAATTATGCGCTGGAGAGGTGGCCGAGTGGCCGAAGGCGCTCCCCTGCTAAGGGAGTATAGGGTTTGTAGCTCTATCGAGGGTTCGAATCCCTCCTTCTCCACCATTTTATTATTAAAAACCGCTTTTTAGCGGTTTTTTTATGCTCGAAAAACTTGCACACCTCATTATATTTCATGCATGCTAAGTATCTATTTGCTACACAAAGTGATGCTATGTTTCGTTTTGTATTTGTTACTCTTGCTCTATTTGCCAGCGCCAACAGTCAAGCCACTATTTATCAGTGTATCATTGACGGGGTTGCCACCTTTACCGAGCAGCCTTGTGGTAAAGATGCAGCAATCGTGAAAATTACACCGCCACCAGCAAGTAATCAAATCCCAGCCACAGAGCAGCCGCAAAAACCAGCAGACTTAAGTGTTGAGGATTATTTAAAAATCCAAAAAGTCGATCGCGAAATAGACCGCCTCCAATTAGAGCTCAAAGAACTACAAAAACAACAAAGTGAGCGCATCGATAAACTCAAAAATATGACGCAAGATGCCGCCAATAGATTGGGGGCAGCGTCCATTGACGATGCTATTAGCAAACAAAGCGAACGTATTAACGCTTACTATAAAAGTCAAATCGCCACCCTAGAAAAGCAAGTAGCACAGCTAGAAGAAAGCAAAAAACAGCTCAAAGAGCGAGGTACACAATCCAATTAGCTTAGCTTACCAAAACTGGTCAGACATGATATAACTGATTTGCTGATTAAGTTTAGGGATCAATCGTTTTGCAAATTCACACGCTCGAAGGTTATATCCAAAATATCTATTTGGTTGAATATCCAGATAAATTGATGCTGCTTGATGGTTGTTGCCGTGCTGATGTGAATACTGTATTTGACTATATTACCGAGCAACTAAAGCGCCCTGTCACTGACTTAAAGCTTATTGTGGTGACCCATATGCACCCAGATCATGCCGGTGGAGCACACGCATTAAGAAAGTTAAGTGGTGCTAAAATAGCCACGTCAAACGCCCCAGGACAATGGTATAGAGGCATTGATGGTTTCTTAATGCACTTAACCGATATCGCGCTTGCTTGGTGGGTCGCAGGTAGGTTAAATAAAAAACGCCACAATCTTTGGTACAGCCGCCATCTAGATGCTGATTATTACCTTGGGGCAGATGCAACCCTACCGGGCTTTGAGGATTGGCAAGCACTACATAGCCCAGGTCATACCGACCGAGATATTAGCCTGTACCATATTCCCAGTGAGCGAATTTACATTGCTGATTTATTGGTAAAAGTAAAAGGGCAGCTCGTGCCACCCTTTCCTGTTTTTTACCCAAAGCTGTATTTAAACTCTTTGCTCATGCTAAAAGCGCTGCAACCCAAACGAATTATGTTTGCCCACAGTAACGAAGTCGGTATCGAAGACATCGACTTTGCGCAAGTTTTAGCATTGGTCCCCGAAAAACCAATGACGCACTGGCGTTCAGTCAAAGCAAAGGCTCGACAAGCACTTAACGTAATACCAACTCGCAATAATACTTAATCATTTTGAGGGATAAAACCTGTCGCTACCTGCGTTAAAAATTTTTCATTAAGAACAACTTAACTACGAAATTTTTGCCTTGTTATCAACAAGGTTTTATTGCCTCAAAAGAGCTCACTTAATTAAGCGCGTTGGTATAAAGCGCTTTTCACAGTCGTAATAAAGGCATCTATATCCTGCTGATCATTGTAAATATGAGCAGAGACTCTTAAGCCTAAGTGACGTTCATCAACCGCAATATTCGCTGCAATAAGCGCAGCTTTAACAGCCGCTTGTTGCTCGCCAAAATGCATAATGGCCGTTCCAGAGCATTTGTCAGCCTGTATTGGTGAACCCATATAATCAGCTAATTGATCATGAAACTGGGCAAGCATTGCTAAGTTATATGCGCGCACTTTTTCGATACCAAGCTCTGCAAAGTAATTAATACTATGCGAAGCCAGGATATAAGGTGCAACTGAAGGGGTACCACCCCAAAAGCGCAACGCGGTTTGATGATAAGCAAAGTGCTTAATATCAAATTCAAACGGATTTTGATGAGAAAACCAGCCAACATCTTGTGGCTGACAAAGTGATAGCTGCTTGCGGTTAACCCATAAATAAGCAGCACCAGGTCCACCACATAGCCATTTGACACTCGAGCCCAACATAAAATCGGCATCAAGCTTAGTTAAGTCGACCTCTAAAATGCCCGCAGACTGCGCAACATCAAGTAAGCTCAATGTGTTGTGTTGCTTTGCAATATTTATAATTTCATGAATAGGCGCTTGCTGACCCGTGTTTGAATAAACATGGCTGATAAAAACTAAATCAATATTATTATTCGCTAAATATGACTGCCAAACCTGTGCATCTGTTAAATCTTCATGTTTACCAATAAACACAATTTCAGCACTTTCAGGTAGGGCTTTTTGCATTGCAAAACCCATACTTGGAAAGTCACTTTCGGCCATCAACACTTTGCAATTTTCTTGCTGAAGTCGCGGGTGTGACATCAAAAGCTTGGTTAAACCGCTCGATAAGTTAACCTGTGGGCAAAACAACTCACTTTGCGAGTTAAATAATTTAGCGAGACTACTCGTAAATGCCTCGACACCTTGCAGCCACTGTTGCCATGGTTCTTTATTTTCATTTTGCCAAGCGGCAAAAAATTGCTGATGAAAATGCTGCTCAGCAGATTTTAAGGGTCGCCCCACAGAGTGGTTAAGCAAATAGCTGCCTTGTGGAATTAGAAAATCGTTTTTGTTCATTACTTAATCCACTGTTTTAACTTAGTTAAATCATCAAACCGAGTGCGAATATCATCCCGCTTTGCTGCCGCACGGCGATCACGCAACTGCTCTAGTGAGTTTAGTAACACATGCAAAGGCGGCCCACTGGCTGTGACTTTATCCATATGTTGTTGCTGCATTTGCTGTGAAGGTTGCGCAATGTATTTACTGACCAATTGATTATGGTGGCCAATCGCAGTATCACCATGCAATTTGCACACTTGAATAAACAGTTTTAAGTTAGTTTGTAGCCATTCGCTATCGCGCTCAGCTTCTGCCGCTAAAAAGTCATCCATAATACTTGTCATACGCATGCTTTCGCGCAGAATCTGCTGATCTTCAGGCATCATATACAAGAATTTATCCACCAGCATTTGCGAGTAGCTAGGTTCATTGGCAAAACAAAGCCCAAGCAATAAATCGATGACATTAATGCCCGCAAAATCACCAGCATTCGCGCCACGATATATCTCTTTACCTACTCGATACGGCTTGTAATACGGCCTTACACAATAGAAAAAGCGGTCTGTATCGAGCTTGTTGTATAGCGCATTATTCGACTCAATCACATCAAGCAGCGCTTGTTTTGCCACTGCAAGTAAATCTGCCGTGATAGGATGCGATATTCCTAACGGCTGAATTTTTAATAAAGCATCCGCCGCACGCTTATACGCTAAAATACCCTTGGTATTGTAATCGATAAAGATTTTCTCATCTTCAAGGTCAGTAAAGCGCTTATACACACCATCAACCGCTTTATTGTGGGTGGTTAAATGCGCCGTAGCAAAACGCGGGGTTACACCAATTGATGCACCAATGTGCATTGCCAGCGCAGAAGCTTCAACAAGCGGTGAACTTGTTTCACGAGAAGGCTCTGTTATCTCATGTCGACGGCATGCCGCCATATACAAACCAACATTACCTAACAAGTCAAAGGCGTTATCAAAGCCTTCATCAGTATTACCCTCTGCAAGTAAGGTGCGAATATGCTCATTACCTTCTTGCTCTAATTGATGCTTTAAGTGCTCACCGACACCCTCTACATTCGCTTTATCGTCTTGTTGCCAATATAGTTTTTCTAATTCGCTGTTGATCTCAACAAAACGGGTGCGAAGCCAGCTATCAAATGCCTTGGTGTTCTCAGTCACAGGCTCACTCCAAAATAATTATATTGCGATAATGTTAACAGAGTTCAATGAGTGCTAATCGCCAAAATATAGACTAGAATCCATCTAGATTAGTGAAAATCACTCAAATAAAAATGAAATTAGACAAAAAAGACCAACAATTACTTAATGCGCTACAAGATAATGCGAGAACTTCTGTCTCAGAGCTGGCACACTCGGTTAGCCTGTCAGATACCCCTTGCCTACGCCGCATTAAAAAGCTCGAATCAGCAAATGTGATCATTGGTTACCATGCTGCCATCAATCCTAAAGCGGTTGATTTAAATGTCTCTGTGTACGCCTTTGTTCGCTTAAACCAAAACTCAGTTGCCGCTGCTGAGCAATTTGAACAACAAGTTGAGAAGCTTGAACATGTGCTTGAGTGCTCTGTTATTTCAGGCAGTTATGATTATCTGCTCAAGATTATTGCCGCTGATTTAGAAAGCTATGAAAGCTTTGTGAAACATAAATTAGGCAGTATTAACTGCATCGCTAATATCGAGTCGACGGTGGTATTAAAACAAGCATTTACCAAGCGCCACTTACCGCTCGCTTGACGCAGCTTGCTTGCAAATAAAACATAACTCGATAAGCTAAAAACAGGCTTTAAAAGGACGCTTAAAATATGAAATTCATCACCTTAGTTGCTATCTCTTTGACCATCAGTGGACTATTTAGTAGCCCATTAATGGCACAGCAACAAACCTGCCTTACTCAGCTTAAAGACCAAGCACTGATGATGAAAAGTAAGCGCGAAGGGCTATTTAGAGAACCGCTACCTCGAACACAAAGTACTTTTAGCTTTAATACCGAGCAGGCATTTAGTGACTACTTAACCGCAGCTTATTTACAAATTAGCAGCGAAAACCCACGCGCAAACTTGCCATGCCCTGTTTATACCGACACCTATCAACAACTGGTTGCGCAAGGCTCGCGACCCGAAAATGCCACTATTGCCGACTTAATAAGCCCGTTTGAGCTAAAG
Source organism: Pseudoalteromonas sp. N1230-9 (assembly GCF_032716425.1). NCBI lineage: Bacteria > Pseudomonadati > Pseudomonadota > Gammaproteobacteria > Alteromonadales > Pseudoalteromonadaceae > Pseudoalteromonas > Pseudoalteromonas sp. N1230-9. Next base: position 56,153 of record NZ_CP090419.1, on the reverse strand, counting down.
CATGGCAATAGCCGTAAGGCGGTACTATTGATTCATGGTTTAACCGATTCACCCTTTACCTACCATGACCTTGCACAGGTCTATTATCAACAAGGTTATACGGTACGCACTATCCTCTTGCCAGGTCACGGTACTGCGCCTGCAGCACTTAGAGACATGGATGCCGATGACTGGCGAACAGCCAGCATCTACGCTATAGAGCGTACATTGAAAGACTTTGATCAAGTCATATTAGGAGGTTACTCAACAGGGGCAGCACTGGTGATTGATTATTTAACGCAAGGCCCTACCAATGAAAAAATTTTAGCAGCGATGCTATTTTCTCCAGCCACAGAACCCCATAATAAAAATGGTTGGCTAGCCAAGTGGATTGACGCTATACCTTTTGTCAACTGGATTGATAAAGATGCTGATCTCGACTTCGCAAAATATGAGTCATTCCCCTTTAGTGCTGCAACAGCAAGTCATCAAGCCATGAGTCGTATCAATATTGATGAACTTGCACCGCGTCAATTACCAAATATCGCGTTATTCACTACCTTTAGTGATATTGATACCACTATTGATAACCAAGTTACTTTTAAACTTCTGGCCGCTTTACATGATCCTAAAAAGCGCATAAAGAATAAATTAGATCGTCTTATTTATTATGGCGACGATAGCAATATCCCAACTAACTTTCCGACTGATTACAAAATTATTCGTGATGATTGCGACAACGATACCTGTAAAAAAATACAAGGAATGTCACACATAGGCATCGTTAATAAGCCTAGTAATCCTTATTACGGTCAGCACGCCTATTATCGTAATTGTGGCAGCTATTTAGATGATGACACCTTGTATAAAGCCTGTAAGTATCAGGAAAATATTGTTTTCGGAGAGCGCACAGAGGCCAATTTAGCAAAACATAAACCCTTTGCACGGCTTACTTTTAACCCGTATTTCGATAAGCTCGCTATGCATATCAACGACTTTATCAACGATATTGAATCGGCTGCGCGATGAGTGAATTTAGCCACCGCTGGTTTAATCAAATAAGCGAGATTGATGCCGCTCTTTGGCAGTCATTTTTTGATGATACACCCTTTACGGATCACGCATTTCTAGCTGCCCTAGAGCAAAGTGGTTGTGTTAGTGAAGAGTCTGGCTGGCAGCCCATGCACTTAGTTATTTACCAGAAAGAACAGGTCATTGCCTTACTAGCCGGGTATCTAAAACATCACTCTTATGGTGAATATGTATTTGACTGGGCTTGGGCTGAAGCCTATCAACAACATGGCCTAGATTACTATCCTAAATGGCTGTGTGGTGTGCCATTTACCCCAATTGCAGGACAAAGAATTGGTACCAACGATACTGACCCCGCTGATGTCTATACCTATATTAATAATGTACTCAAAGCAACAGCAGCGCAGTTAGGCTGGTCAGGGTGGCATATAAACTTTTGCCATCAACAGCAAGCCAATGCGTTAACTAGCGACACCGTAATGCAACGTCTGGGCGTGCAGTTTCAGTGGTTTAACGAAGGCTATCATTGCTTTGATGACTTTTTAGCTTCACTCACCGCAAGAAAGCGTAAATCAATTAAAAAAGAACGTGGTAAAATTAGTGAGCAGCAAATAACCATAGAATGGCTTGAAGGTGCTGACATCTGCAAACAACACATGCAGCAATTTAGTCACTTTTACCGACAAACCTATTTAAAACGCTCTGGCCACAATGGTTACTTGAATACTGCCTTTTTTGAGTTATTACAGCAAAGCATTACCGACAAGCTAGTGTTAATGTTCGCTAAGTATAAAGGCGAGGTGATTGCCGCCACGCTCAGTTTTAAAGATCAGAACTGTTTATATGGTCGTTACTGGGGAACGAACTATGAGCTCGATAGTTTGCACTTTGAGCTTTGCTACTATCAAGGCATTGAGTACTGTATTGCCAACAAACTTAAACAGTTTCACTCTGGCGCGCAAGGTGAGCATAAAATAAGTCGTGGCTTTAAGCCCGTAAATACTTATTCACTGCATCATATTCAGCACGGTGAGTTTGCAGCAGCCATTAGTGACTTTATTATTAGAGAACGCCAGCATATGACGCTCTATAAAGCACAATGCGAAAGCTTACTGCCTTTTAAACAGCAATAATTGGTTATTCGCTGGCATTTGCACATCTTCAACAAAGGATAAGCCAGCTTGCTCTGCAAGTTGGCAAATCGCTTCAAAATCACGAATTGCACTATTGGCATCTTGCTGTTTTAAAAAAGCATCGAATTCTGCATTACTGGCACTGGTATACTTACCTTGGTACTTAAATGGTCCATAAATACATAATTTACCTTTAGGCGCTAAATGCTTTGCTACACCTTGGAAAAAACGCTCTACCAGTGGCCAGCTAATTATGTGCATTGTATTCGCCGTAAAAATAGCATTCACAGTTTCAATCGGCCAAGGATCATTGAGATCGAGTGTTAATGGCGCATGCAAATTCGTTAGTGCAGCTTCTTGATGCCACTGTAAAATCCCAGGGTGATTAACCTCGCGATCACTACAATGCCACTGTAAATGTGCTAAATGCGTTGCAAAATGCACACTATGTTGCCCAGTACCTGAGCCGACCTCTAATACATCCGTCACATCACAAAAGAACGCTTCTAATACGTTTAAAATAGGTAATTTGTTGTTTTCACAGGCTTGAGAGAAGGGTTTATCCATACAAATTATGTGCACCATGTTTGGTAATCAGTGCACAACAGTAAAGCAAAAATAACCCGTAAAGTCGCGGGTAATTTATAGCTTAAAATTATAAATTCAATATTTTCATTGGGTTAAGGACTTTTATAAAGACTGGTACAGCTTATGCTATTTATTCTATGAATTAACCAACTGGAGATACATTATGTATATTTCACCCTACACCGCTGTAGATGCAGCACTTGCCGCCAGTGAGCGAGCAGAAAGCGAAAAAGCCGCCTTAACAAGTTGTGATGACAGAGCAACTGTAATTGATCTTCTTTCTCAATGTAATAAAGAAAATGTACAGGCGCCGAAAAAACATGAAACAGACCAGATTTTTATTCTTGGTTACAATTAAACCAAAACAGTTAGTCACTTCAAGCTTTATAACTCTACATAAAACTTGCACTAAAACCGATTAACTGTAATGATAACAATTATCATTACAGTTAATCGGTTTTCTATGCACACTCACAATGCTATGCTCCATTATCAATGGCAAATGAAATGTGTTTGCCAAAGACCTGGGTTACACGCCCCAGCACTTGTTGCTAACTATGTTGAAGCGGGCTTAAACGTTGCACGCTATTACGAAAAGCACCACAATTTTATTTTACAAGAGCTTTATTTAAGACGTACCTTTCATGAGCTACTTGAAAAAATGTGTGATTCATTAATACATAATGCAATTCGTAAACAATGTTTAGCTCAGCTTTACAAGCCGCAACTTGCACTAAAGCGTTACTACAAAACTCATAACTGTATTGAAAAGTATTTCAGTTTGGAGCGAGAAGCGTGCCTTCTCAGCCAAGAATTTAACCCGATTTAGGAGTGTTTATGAGCCAATTTAGAACCGAATCTGATAGCATGGGTGAGTTACAAGTCCCTGCCAATGCTTTGTATCAAGCTCAAACGCAACGCGCTATCAACAACTTTAAAATTAGTGGCTTAGCCATGCCTAAGCAATTTATCACCGCCCTCGCGTACATTAAGCAAGCCGCTGCACAAAGTAACGCAGCATTAGGCCATTTAAGCCAAGGTAAAGCCAAAGCCATTGAGCAAGCATGCCAAGCGATTATCGACGGTAAACATTTTTCAGAGTTTCCTGTTGATGTATTCCAAACAGGTTCTGGCACAAGCTCAAATATGAATGCTAATGAAGTGATTGCCACACTAGCCAGTGAATTAGCAGGCGAGACTATTCACCCCAACGATGATGTGAATATGGGACAAAGCTCAAATGATGTGATCCCTACGGCTATTGCAGTAAGCAGCGCCATTAACATCATTTATGAACTGTTTCCTAAACTCGATAGGCTCAGTCAAAGCCTACAAAATAAACAAGCCGAAGTGGGCCATATAGTTAAGACCGGCCGTACTCACTTAATGGACGCTATGCCTGTGAGTTTTGCACAAACACTCGCTGCATGGCAGTTACAAGTGGATCATGCAATGGCTGGCATTCGCCAAACACTCGAACGAGTCTGTGAACTTGCGCAAGGTGGTACAGCCGTTGGTACCGGCATTAATGCCGACCCAGCATTTACCAGTGAATTTTGTCAGCATTTAAGTGCGAATGTAGGAATTCGCTTTAGCCCTAGCAAAAACTTTTTTTATAACATAGGGTCACAAGACGCCATTGTTGCACTTTCAGGTCAGCTCAAAGTTTTGGCAGTAGCACAAATGAAAATAGCCAATGACTTACGCTGGATGAACTCAGGTCCACTTGCAGGTCTTGGTGAAATTGAGCTTGAAGCCTTACAGCCTGGTTCTTCAATTATGCCTGGTAAAGTAAACCCTGTGATCCCAGAAGCTGCAGCTATGGTCAGCGCACAAGTAATTGGTAATGATGCCACCATAACCGTAGCTGGCCAAGCGGGTAACTTTGAGCTCAATGTGATGCTACCTGTGATTGCCTTAAATATTCTGCAAAGTATCGAACTGCTTGCCAATAGCAGTGAAGCTCTTGCGGACAAAGCGATTGCTAGCTTTAAAGTAAACCAAAGCAATGTTGATAAAGCTCTCGCGAAAAACCCTATCCTAGTTACCGCGCTCAATCCGGTGATCGGCTATAGCAAAGCAGCAAAAATTGCCAAATTAGCTTACCAAGAAGGCCGTCCAATTATTGATGTTGCTGCAGAGCATACTGATATTTCGCGCGAAGAACTGAGCGAGTTACTTAACCCTGCCAAACTAACCCAAGGTGGTTTGTAATACCTACTTATTGTGGAGTGGTATAAAACTTTCATCTTACTGTAGCTCTGTGAATACAGAGCTACTCACTGAAAGCTAACGTTTTTATTGCCCCACTTTGAGCAATGTGTATGATAGTGAGTACTTATTCAACGATTTTTAGGTATGTTATGCGCTATCCTCTATTGGCTATTTTATTTCCTGTTTTACTCACTGCCTGCTCAGATGCAGTCATTAATGAGCAAGCCGAAACTACAAGCAATCGCAATAAAGTTATTGATCCTCAAAAAACCGTTGAAGTAAAAAAATCAGCTGTTGATGTTAACAAAATTGCGCCAGACCAAGCCACGATTAAGTCTACACATGAACAACTAAATCAACTTATTGATGACCCTAGCTGTGATAACAGCAGCCAATGTAAAGTGCTCCCTATAGGTAGTCGCGCTTGTGGTGGCCCAAGTAACTTTATTGTTTATTCAACTAAAACAGCTAACACAGCTGAGGTTGAAAAACTTGCAAAAGACATCACAGCCCTCGAAAAACAATTCAATGCAGTGAACGACATGATGAGTATTTGTCAGCATTTAACCACGCCCAGTACGCAGTGTTCTAATAACACTTGTGTTAAAATCGATGGCTCTGCGCAAAGTGTGTACTAAGGAATAAGCAATAATGGTTCGTTCAACGTTAAAAAAACTTTTCATCACTACTGGTATATTTGCGGTAATAGCATTAACAGGTTGTGAAACAACAACATCAAGCAATTCTAGTAAGGTTGATTTAAGCGATTTAAATGAACAATTGAACGAGTTAGCGAGCAACAATAGCTGCACAGCAACTTTCCAGTGCAAGGTATTAGAAGTTGGAGAACGCACATGTGGAGGGCCAAGCCGCTACGTTGTTTATTCAACCTTAAACGCAGCGCAAGAACAGGCTGAACAACTTGCCGAGCGAATTACAATGGCAGAAAAAAACACAGAACAGTCCTTAACTGTGAATGATTGCTCGCCTGTACTGCCTGTACAGTCGCTGTGTATTTCACAGCAGTGTCAAGCAATCGAGATTAAGTAAATAATGCAATAAGGCCGGATATTATCACCACACTGATGATGCAAATACCGGCCTTATAAATGTATTTTATGTGCATCGTGTTATGCACCCAGTAAGCATAAATGTAACGTACAAAGTAACTTGCCGCGGTGCCAAATAATGCAAAAATAACTAAATAAGCAAGTAAAATAATATCCACAGTTATGCCACTTCGTTAAAACATCTTTTCTCAGTGTAAGGGCTTAAAGAAGTAAAGGCAAAACCTTAGCTTTTTTTACTGTGTGCAATCAGTAACTCAGCAACTTGTTGTTTCACTGCGCGCTTATCATCAGCAGCAACCCCAAACCGCTCAGCCAATAAGGCAATTTCTTCATCATTTAAGTTAAACGATAAACGCTGTCTGGTTTTTTTCGACTTAACATCGAGTTCCAAAATCTTACGGATCATATCTGAGGGGGTAAGCTCTTGGTCAATGGCTTGCTTCTTAATTGATTTTTGCACTTCAGAGCTTAAATCAAACGCCATTTGCGTTGCTCTAACTGCTTGCTCCTGACGCTGCCACTTGGCTTTTGCATCACTCACTTGGCATCCCCAGGAAATAAATCAACAATATCACTTATTGGTCTGGTTAACGTCAGTGATACTTCTGTTTCACCCCCTTCCCAAACCTCAATATTTAAACCATGTGATTCATCATCAGAGCTTAAACAGATCATTTCGCACGGCTCCCCGCCTTCGTCTTCATAACGAGGTAAAGGCTTATTACGGTAATCTTTGTTGTGGAAATAACACACATAAGGTGCTTCTGTTTGTTTGTAGCTTGATGCTAAAAAGTGACTAAAACGCTCTGGGCTATTTTGCACATTAATTGCCGTTAATTCGTCTTCATCAAAAATACGAGCGAACTCATCAAGGGAAAAAATCTCATCAACATCGTCGCGTTGAATTTTGATCGCAAAGTTTGCCCACTGTTCACCGTCATCAGACTCAATTTGCAAAAACACCACTTGTCCTGACTCGCTTTCAAGTACCAACTCATACTCCGCACTACGTTGATACTGATACGTTTGTACATCAACAACACGTAATGTTTGTCCCTTTAGCCAGCTCGGATAAGCAAATGAATCTATGACGCTTAACATATCACCAACTTGCAATTGGCTAGGCTCGGTGAGTTGACGCTCCGGTGCTTTTTTAGATTTGAAAAAGTTAAACATTGGCTGACTCCTTGTTGAAGCAAAAAAGTAACCCAGTGCATGGGTTACCTTTTGCCTTTCCACTAACTAATTAGCTATTTTGTTTTGCTTTAATACGCGCCAAAATATCTGCGCTTTTCGGATTGGTATCACCAATGCCCGCTTCAGCCATTTTCGCTTTTAAATCATCGCCGTTAGTATCCGCTTCTAATTGCTTAGCCGCACCTAACTGGTCTTGACGGTCTTGTTGACGCTGCTTAATACGCTCTAGAGACTCACGCGCAGATGTCATTGATGAGCTATTAGTATTTAGCGTGCTGTTAACAGCCATTGTAGCCTGTTGCACGCTTTCAGTCGTTTTAACCATTGTTAATTGGCGCTGATTTTCTTTAATCGACTTTTCTGCATCTTTAACTTGTTGCTTTAGTTGCACAATGTGGTTACTAAAACCAGCTAACACTTCTTCATTTTCAGCTTTCTCTGCTTCAAAATCACCGATTTTTTCTGCGATTTCTAATGCAAGTGCTTCATTGCCTTTTTCAAGTGCTTGGCCTGCATACGCTTCGTGCTCTGCAATTGATGCATCTAATGCGCTAATTTTACGCTTTGTTTGCATCTCTTTTGCCATCACTTCAGTCAGGCTTTTCTTAGCACGCTGCAAGGCATTTTGTGCATCAGCAATTTCTTGTTCAAAAATACGGATACCGTTTGCATCAACAATTGCTTGTCCTGCTTCACGAGCGCCACCACGTACAGCTGTAAATAGTTTCTTTAAAATACTCATAATCTTAACTCCAGAAATTGCTAATTAATCGTTTAAATAAATGGTCACGGCTTCAAGTGCATCAATCGCATTGTCTGCCAGTGTTACCAACTCATGGGTAATATCATCAAACGATGAATTAACCGATAGTGCGCCAAAAATAGCGTATTTATCATCAATTTTTGCAAATGCGCTTAATGGAATTGGTACATTTAAACGTAGTAACGTTTCGTTTAACTCATTACGCATATCTGCTTGCACTTCGTTTTCGGCAAACAGGTAGCTAATACACAGTAATTGCTCTTCTGTTTGAGTAACAAAGATAGGTAACTCATCATTCCCATCGACGATAACTTGTAACACATCTTGCTCACCTGGATTGGCAATCAAGAAAGACTCAAAGCTCACACCTTCGGTTTCAAAAGACGCTAATTTGATTGATAGTTCATTTAATTCCATGTCTCACCTTTTTCGTTTTGACATATTATGTCTTGAGTTAAGATTTGCATAGCCGACATATTATGTCAACTGTAAAATATCAATTTTTGTACAATTCGGTTTCAACTTGCCATGCTTGGCGGTAATAATCGTACAAGGTTCCAGAGCCTAATCTATTGACTTCAATCGTATTTATTTGTTCAAAAAAATGATTCGGAAATACAAAAGAAGCTAATAAATATTCTTTGCTTACCCAACGAGATGGCACGGGTAATTCATTAGTTTCACGAATTCGTTGACTTGCTGATTTACCAGCAGTTGTCGCGATTGTCCAACCCCACTGACCAAATGAAGGAATATTTTGTTGATATTGCTCAACATAACCAAAGCCCGCAGCTTTCATTGTTTTAGCGATACTCAAAAAGGCTTTCTTCGCATGGTAAGGCGATGTTGATTGCACGGCCACAGCCCCGTCAGGTGCGAGCAACTGACGCACATGATTATAAAAATAGTCACTGTACATCTTGTTGAGATCAGGGTGATTAGGGTCTGGTAAGTCAATTAAAATAGTGTCAAAACGCTCGCCCTTTGCCAGCATAGCTTCAACTTCTAAAAAGGCATCAGCAGTACGTATTTCAGCGCGAGGATCACTCATAGAGTGATTATTAAGGGTTGCTAAACGTGTTCTGATCTTTTCTGGTGCATCATAGTCGCCCACATCATTACCAAATAAGTTTAACAGTTGACCATCTAGGTCAACCAAGGTGACATGCTTTACTGGCCACTTCAAAACATCACGCAATGCAAGCCCGTCACCACCACCGATGATCAGTACGCGGTCGTGACGATTTGAGGCGAGCATTGCAGGATAGACAAGCATTGAATGATAAATTTGCTCATCCACACTTGAGAACTGTAAACGACCATTGAGATAAAGATCGGTAATTGCATTCGGCTGATTGCGACTCAAACGCTCAGTTAACACCAAGTGCTGATACTTAGTTGCTTGCGAGTAGATGACTTTGTCTTTGTATAAAACATTACTGAGGTTTTTCATCCAGTTAGTGCCAAGCACGAGCACAAACGCAAAAAACACCAACAACAGTACATGGCAAACTAACAGTAACTTAGCGAAGCGAACGTGTTGATGATAGCGCCATAAAAATACCAGACCGGCAATAATATTAAATAACGCTGTCCACGCTGCTGCCTGCATAATTGGCATCGCCAGCATAATGCTCACCCAAATCGCAGCACCTATACCGGCACCGATATAATCTGCGCCGTAAATGGTGCCCGCATTGTTCTCTAAGAAGCGCCCATAAACTTGCTGGCGAATACGCGCAATTAGCGGGATCTCCATACCAATTAATAGCCCAAGTAATAAACCAAACACATAAGGTAAAAAACGAGACCATTCTTGCAGCCTTTCAAACACGTAACCATTGAGTACTGTGTCGGCTGGTAGGTTAAAAATCTCAGAGAAGATATGTGGTAATGAATAACTAACGGCGATAACACTGGCAATCGCTAAAATACAGCCCATGCCGACCAAAGCAATAAGACTCTCTAACCAAGCAAAAGCAGTAAATGCATCTTTAAACCAGCGTGCTAAAAATGCACCTATCCCCATAGCCACAATCATGGTGCCGATCATCGCATAAATAGCACTCTCAACCGAGCCTAAGACACGACCTGCGTAATGAGAGAGAAGGTATTCATAAATAAGGCCGCACCCAGCGAGTACGGCCATAACAGTTATTAATAGGAAATCATGCCCAAGTAGATTGGCTCTACTTGGGGCTGTAGTTGTAGTAGACACTTAACTAGGCACCTAATAAGGTTGCCATGGTCGAACCTATCGCAAATGAAACCGCTGCAGAGATAGCAGCTACACCCACGTTCTTTTGGCGATTTACTTCATCTGAAATATCACAACCAGATAAGATGATTTTAATAGTCACTAAATGCAGTAAAATGAAGGCAACTAAGCTCACTGCTGCACTCAATGCCCAGTAACCTAAACTAGCTACAATGTTGTCAGCGGCATAAGGAGCAATACCTGATGCAGCAGTTAATGCCAATGCACTACCCACTAAAAAGCCAGCGTAACGAATACCCACCGCTAAGTTGCCATCAATAACCGCTTGTTGTAGGCAATCACCACTGCGGTTAGTACGTTTAAATAACTGTACTCGATATTGGCTGATCAGTAGCATCGCGATGCTACCAATCGCAAAGGCTGCGATCACAATTGGAATACCATGCCAGCCTTCGGTCGCCACCCAAAATAAAGCTGAGCGAATAACGATAGCCACACTCACTACATGGCCAAAATCAATGAGTGCAGCAGTCGCATTACCTTTTACAATTTCGTCGTGCAGGCTCACTTTACGTAGCGCTACTTTGTCTTGGAAGAAATGACCTAGCTTAATAAGTACAATCGCCATCACACCATAACCAAGCATTTGTAATGCTTCTTGTTGCAAGGTCGGTGCAAATGAGCCACTGCTCACGCCACTTAGAACAATAGCCAGTGCCACTAGTCCTGCCGCAAAGCTAATACCAAATGCAAAGTTATCACGTTCAGTAATTTCATCATTGGCGTGTAAGTTAGATACCCAGCCTTTAATAAATTTTAAGCTTACAAATAAAGCGATAATGATTGCAAAGTCGATTGCTAAAGCTTGCAACGACCAAGTTGTTATTCCATTAAATTCATACATATGTTGTAACTCCGGTGGTTATTCTTTTCACTACTTACCGCGGCTAATGCCACGTGATGTTCTGCTCGAGCTGTTACGTAATGACCCAGAGCTTTTACTGTAACTACTGCTAGAAGCATAGCTACTACGTGTGCGTGGCGGCGTATAGCTGCTACGGCTTAATCCAGATGCGCCACTGCGCTTAGTGGCATACGGACTAGTGAATTGTTTACCTTGGCGTTGATAAGACTGACGAGTGCGCGTCTCTACCGTTTGCTGTGCTTTAATCTGTTTTGGGCTTGAATAACGATAACGGCCATAGTCATTGTAATAGCTGTACTTTCTATGACGGCTCCAACGACCATATTCAACTCGGTCGAATACATCGCCCAACATACGATACATCCCGTACCAAACCCAAAAGCTGGTGCCGCTGCTATTCGTTTGCCACTGCCCATAGTTAGGGTTACCAACTAACTGGTTACCGACACTTTCGCCTTCAGCTGCTCCACTAATTGCGCCAACACGTGCAAGCGTGCCATTCGACATATCTGCAAGCATATTGATGGGATCTGTGAGTGCATCTTGAAATAATGACGGTTTTGCAGCATCACGTATTAAATCAAGTTGATGAAGCGTATCTTCATAGGGTGGAATTAAGTAAGTTGATTTAGCGTCAGCTAAACGCTGAGTAAGGCCAGAATAGATAGCACCTTCACGAGTCGCATCAAGGCTAATAACACGGGCGATCTCAGAAAGTTGCGGTTGCTGCTCAGCTAAAACCTTTCCGTATTGTTTTAGTATCGTCGCATTGCGAAGTGAGCCATTATCAAGCGCTGTACCTAGCTGGTTCAACTCGACTTCAGCTTTTTCTATAGATTGTTGAATTGTTTGTTTTAGCTGCTCTTCTTTAGACTGACAGCCCATAAGCAAGCTTATCAAACAAAACAGGCTTATAAGTTTCCAAGCTTTAATTTGAGACATTCATGTCACCTGATTGAGGTTTAAAAATCCCAAATAGTTTTACATAGCTCAGGTACTAAACCAAGATTAAAATTGCAACAAAGAGTAAATATAGTGGAAGGTTGTGGAGTGAGTGAAAATCAAATATACAATCACGCCTACGCTTTGGCATTTTGATAGTGAGTAGCAGCGGGTTTATCCCGCATCATGGGCTGTCTGTTCGCGGATGGAGCGCGACGACAAACACAAAAAACCCGCTGCATTGCTGCAACGGGTTTCTTTAATTAGGAGCCTGGCGATGTCCTACTTTCACATGGCAAATGCCACACTATCATCGGCGCTGTTTCGTTTCACTACTGAGTTCGGCATGGGGTCAGGTGGGTCCAAAACGCTATTGTCACCAAGCGTATTCTGTTGTAAGCGCGATATAAAATCGCGACTACTAAATTCGGAATGCTGATTTTAAGTAAATGTCTACTTTAGTTTCTTAACTTCTGTCTGTTACGCTGCCACAAAACGCGTTTGGCGTTGTATGGTTAAGCCTCACGGGTAATTAGTACAGGTTAGCTTAATGGCTCACACCACTTCCACATCCTGCCTATCAACGTTGTAGTCTTCAACGGCCCTTCAGAGACTTTAAAAGTCTAGTGAGAACTCATCTCGAGGCCTGCTTCGCGCTTAGATGCTTTCAGCGCTTATCAGTTCCGAACGTAGCTACCGGGCAGTGCCATTGGCATGACAACCCGAACACCAGCGGTTCGTTCACTCCGGTCCTCTCGTACTAGGAGCAACCCCTCTCAATTCTCAAACGCCCACGGCAGATAGGGACCGAACTGTCTCACGACGTTCTAAACCCAGCTCGCGTACCACTTTAAATGGCGAACAGCCATACCCTTGGGACCGACTTCAGCCCCAGGATGTGATGAGCCGACATCGAGGTGCCAAACACCGCCGTCGATATGAACTCTTGGGCGGTATCAGCCTGTTATCCCCGGAGTACCTTTTATCCGTTGAGCGATGGCCCTTCCATTCAGAACCACCGGATCACTATGACCTACTTTCGTACCTGCTCGACGTGTCTGTCTCGCAGTTAAGCTGGCTTCTACCATTACACTAACCGTACGATGTCCGACCGTACTTAGCCAACCTTCGTGCTCCTCCGTTACTCTTTGGGAGGAGACCGCCCCAGTCAAACTACCCACCAGGCACTGTCCGTAATCCCGATCAGGGACCAACGTTAGAACATCAACACTACAAGGGTGGTATTTCAAGGACGGCTCCACAAAGACTAGCGTCTCTGCTTCAAAGCCTCCCACCTATCCTACACATGTAGGGTCAATGTTCAGTGCCAAGCTGTAGTAAAGGTTCACGGGGTCTTTCCGTCTAGCCGCGGGTACACAGCATCTTCACTGCGATTTCAATTTCACTGAGTCTCGGGTGGAGACAGCGTGGCCATGGTTACACCATTCGTGCAGGTCGGAACTTACCCGACAAGGAATTTCGCTACCTTAGGACCGTTATAGTTACGGCCGCCGTTTACCGGGGCTTCGATCAAGAGCTTCGTCCGAAAACTAACCCCATCAATTAACCTTCCGGCACCGGGCAGGTGTCAC
>NZ_CP090419.1:0-37500 GCF_032716425.1 Pseudoalteromonas sp. N1230-9 | reverse complement strand
TCAGCTTAAAGATGAATACTTAGCAGAGGGCTAAAACACCTCGGTTAATTCGATTTGTCCTGCCGAGTTATACTGCTCATCTTCGATCAGTTGCTCGGCGAGCTCTTCATAATCGAAACGATAAGATTCAAAGTAATTAACCGCACTGCTTTGATCAGCAAAATCATACTTGCTGGTATCAATAGCACACTCCACCATCAAGCCACTTACTTGTGCGAAGAATACCAACTGTTTTTCTTCAGGCTTAAACTCGAGTCGATCTATAAATTGGATAGCTTGATTCACGCAATTTCTCCTGCTTTTAGCGCGCTAACAACGGGAATGATTTCTGGCATTTTATTGCGCCATACAAAATAAGCTTGCGCTGCTTGACCAACTAGCATGCCACAACCATCAAGTGTTAAACATGTTGGGTTAATCAACTTTACCCAACTGATAAATGCGGTATCGTCATTGGCGTAAAACATATCGTAAGCGCACTGACACTTAACAACATGGTCTTCTGCTATACCAGGCAGGTCTCCAGTAACGCTACTTGAGGTTGAATTAATCACCACATCATAGTTGTTTTCTGGGATATCATTCAAAGCAAAGCCCTGCACATCAATTTCACCATTAAAATGACTCGCTAGCGCCTTTGCTTTTTCGGCGGTACGGTTGGCTATTGTTAAGCTTTCGATTTGCTCATTCAATAATGGCTGAATGACGCCTCGTGCCGCACCACCAGCGCCAATAAGAAGTACTCGCAGCCCTTTTAAGGTGACATTATTGGCTAAAAGATCTTTAACAAGCCCTACACCATCCGTGTTATCACCCAGTAGGCTACCATCTTCGAGTTGTTTAATAGTGTTTACTGCTCCGGCTATTTTCGCTTGCTCTGTAAGTTCATCGACCATGGCAAACGCTTGCTCCTTAAATGGCAAGGTGACATTAGCCCCTTTACCACCCGCAGCGAAAAACTCAGCGACAGTTTTTTCAAATGCATCTGTTGGTGCTAAAATGGCGCTGTATTGTATTTGCTCGTTTAATGATGCAGCAAATTGTGCGTGTATTGCGGGTGATTTCGAATGTTTGATTGGATTTCCAAAAACCGCGTATTTGTCCATAGTGAAGCAACCTCTTCGCCCTGTAGAGCTTTATTAATATTATGATTAAACGACTTTTTTCCAAATCGAAACCAACGCCTGAAACACCTACTCCAGAAAAAACACCTTACGAAATTATTGGCGGTGAAGCAGGCGCTCGAGCAATTGCAAATCGATTTTACGACATAATGGCCACAGATGAATACGCCAAACCATTATATGATATGCATCCTCAGCCTTTAGATAGAATTCGCCAAGTATTCTTTGAGTTTTTATCTGGCTGGCTGGGCGGCCCTGACCTATTCGTTGAAAAATATGGTCACCCAATGCTAAGAAAGCGTCACATGCCTTTCCCTATTGATCAAGACCTACGTGACCAATGGATGCATTGTATGAATAAAACGCTCGATATCGAAATTGATAACCCACTACTTCGCGAAGGGTTAAGACAATCGTTATCGCAACTCGCCAGCCATATGATCAATCAAAACTAATATTAGTAATCATATTAGACGAGTAATTCTCAGCGGATATAAGAATTACTTGTCCCATAAACTTAATGACTCAAGTTTCGCTCAAAGTTTACTATATCTACATTAGGCTTGACCTTATAGAGGTGAGCCAAGCGACCTCCGGATTTTATTTTTTCATCCACTTTTTCTAAAACATCTGCTGCATCAATACGTCTAATAATGGTCTTACGCTGAACAGGTTTTCCTATAATTGCTTCAAGTACTGACTTAAATTGCCCAATGGTGAAAAGTTCCGGTAAACAATAAATCGGAACCATAGAATAGAGAGCTTTTTGTTTAAGCCTTTGCTGAGCGTGCTCAATTATGTGCTTATGATCAAAAGCAATTGGTAATATGTCTAGCTCCTCGATCGAAATCCATTTGGCATCATCAACTGTTTCGATATGTGTTGATGCTTCCACAGCTGATGTCAAAGCATAATATACCAAAGTAACACTATACCCGCGGGGATCTCTGGCAAGGCCAGAGTATGTATGTAACTGTTCAAGATACTGAGGGGCAACATTAGTTTTTTCTTTTAATTTTCGCAATGCAGTCATATCAGCACTATGGTCAATATCGATATCTATAAACCCCCCTGGCAATGCCCAGCAACCTATATAAGGCTCACTGGCACGCTTAACCAATAGTACTTTCAGCTCTTTATCGATTACGGTAAATAACACACTATCAACTGTAAACAATGGATTTTTAAAATCAGAGTCTTTATTGCCGCTCATTCTTCACCTCTATTAATGTCGTAAAGACACATTAAATATAAAACACCTCCATTTCAAGAGTTACGAATTTTATAAATAGTTATTGATTATAGCTGAGCCATCTGATAACTTAATTGTGTCACTAAGACACAAAGATAAAGGGACTTGAAATGAATATATATAGTTATAACTCAACCGGTACTAAAACACTTATTCCTTTTGAATATTTCACTTTTTCAGGTGGTGAGGAGCATATCAGGCTCTCTCACGAGCTATTATCAGACAGTGTGAAAGTCGAGATTTTTGACCGATTGACTGACTCATCAAAAATAATGCGATTGATGATAGCTGTTGATTCTTTAAAAAGAGTCATATCGGCTTACACTCCTATTGAATTAGTTATCCCATACTTTCCATATGCGCGACAGGACAGAGTATGTGTTACTGGAGAAGCTTTCGGAGCAAGAGTTATGGCTAATTTTATAAATAACTTAGGCTTTTCAAAAGTGACCATTTGGGATGCACATAGTGACGTATCCCCCGCTTTATTAGATAGAGTTGAAAATATAGAACAAGTCACAATCCTTCAAAAGTGTGAAAAGTTATCAAACTTGCTTGCGAATGGAGATATCACTCTCATATCTCCTGATGCAGGTGCTAGTAAAAAAACTCTGAAAATTTCACAACAATTTAACGGTGTACCCGATATTATACAAGCTAATAAGGTAAGGAACTTAAAAACAGGCGAGATCACCAAAACTGAGATTCTTGGAAATGTAAAAGGGAAACATGTTCTGATAGTAGATGACATTTGTGACGGCGGAAGAACCTTTGTTGAACTCGCAAAAGAGCTTAAAGCTGAAGGATCACTGAGCATTACTTTATTTATTACGCACGGAATTTTTTCAAAAGGCCTTGAAGTTTTTAATGGACTAATTGACCACATCTATACGACTGATTCATTTAAACCTGCGCATGAGTTTATTGAGAACGAAAACATTAATTTACACATCATTGAGATGTAAGGAGTACATCATGGTTATATCAGCTGCAAGTATGCAAAAAGATGTTTATAAAGAGTTTCATAGTAGAGCTTACCACCCTGACGTTACAGAGGTTTATGCCAATTATACCTCCCGCAGCGGTAAGCTCAGTAATGTAATCGATAACGACAAAGTTGCTTTTGTTGGACTGCAATACTTTATCAAAAGTTACTTGCAAGCAGAATGGAACGATTTCTTTAATCTTGATAAACAAACCGCAGTCTCTACCCATCAACGTATAATGACTTCAATGCTCGGGTATGAAGTAGATGTGAAGTATCTAGAAGACTTGCATGACCTTGGGTATTTACCACTAAAAATAAAAGCACTTCCAGAGGGCACATTGGTACCTTATTTAGTACCGCCAATAACAATAGTAAATACAAAAGCAGGGTTTCAATGGCTAACAAATATGATCGAGACTGTTTTAAGTTGTGAAAACTGGCCTATTCAAACTAGTACTACTACTTCAGTAGCATATTTAAAAACATTTAAAGAGTTTGCCAATAAGACGGGGTTACCAAAAGAATTTGTCCCTTTTCAGGGTCACGACTTCAGCTTTAGAGGGATGTTTGGCAAACAAGCTGCAGCAATGAGTGGCTTCGGTCACTTAGCATCAGGCCTAGTGGGTACTGATACTATACCTGCGGTTCTTTTTGCTGAGAAGTATTATGGAGCAAACGTCGACAAAGAACTGGTTGGCTGTTCTGTTGATGCTACAGAACATTCAGTCACTTGCTCTTGGATCTTAGAAGGCGAAATCGAATTTTTTAAGTACCTTATGAAAGAGCAATCTCCCAAAGGTATTTTAAGTGTCGTATCTGATACATGGGACTTTTGGACTTTAGTGACTGATTATCTTCCACAATTAAAAGAAGAAATCATGGCACGTGAAGGGACACTCGTTATCCGCCCAGATTCAGGAGATCCAGTCAAAATTCTTACAGGATATAAAATATCACCTATCTCAGATTATAAAGAATTATTTCAATCACAAAATGATGCTGAACTTGCTGCTAAACAGCAAGGTTATGAAGCATATAGATATAATGGTGATTACTTTGGCATAGACAATAACTGTTCTTTTAAGTTGATGGAATGTGAAGTCAAAGGGCTCATTGAGTGTTTATGGGAAACCTTTGGCGGCACTTTAACTTCAAAAGGATATAAATTATTAGATGAACATATAGGTGCAATTTATGGCGACGCTATAACATTGACACGCCAACGAGATATTCTGCAAAGGCTAATGGATAAAGGTTTTGCATCTAAAGTTGTTTTAGGTATTGGCTCTTATAGCTACCAATACGTTACTCGGGACACACATGGGTCAGCTGTAAAAGCAACAAGTGTCGTTAAAAATGGACAAAGAATTGCTATTTTTAAGGATCCCAAAACAGACGCTAAGAAAAAGTCCTCAAAGGGGTTACTTAAAGTAGAGCTAGTTGATGGTGAGCTTACATTGTTCGATGATGTTTCAGCCCATGAAGAAAAGCAAGGTTTACTTCAGACCGTATACGAAGATGGCAAACTTTTAAAAGAGACAACCCTTAAAGAAATAAGAGCGTTAATTGCTGAGCAAATTTAGTCTAAAAAACATTTTATACCCTATTCGATTTAGAGATTTGGCAAACTAACGAAGCTTTGCGCTATATCAATGTACGCTTTTTTTAAATAAAGATAATAAATTTTCCTTAATTTAGAAAAAGCGTCGTCGAATGAAGTCTATCCAATTTAAAATTTATGCTTTGTTAGCACTAACAGGCGTATTGGTGTTGTTTGCCAGTATATTCAGCAGCGCCCAGCAGCAGCATGAATTAGCGCAAGATACCGTTGAAAGTAACATAAAACTGCTTGCCGATAATTATTTTGACTCTATTAATACCATGATGCTAACTGGCACCATGGCTAATCGCGAAATTCTGAGTACTAAATTAAGAAGCCATCCTAATATTGCAGATGCTCATATCATTCGTAGTCCAATCGTTAATAAAATTTATGGACCAGGCAATGCCAATCAAGTTGCCACAACCGATACAGAACATGCAGCACTGGCGGGTACAGAAGCATTATATATAGATAACAGCAACAGTACGATGACCTACCTTAAACCTATGTTTGCTCGCAGTGATTATAAAGGAACGAACTGTTTAGGATGCCATCAAGCGCAAGAAGGCGATGTGCTTGGGGTAGTTAAAATCAGTTATTCATTAGCCGACATTGAACACGAAGTATCACAAAATACGTTAATGAACACTTTCCTACTAGCTACTATATTCATAACTGCGTTCTCTTTATTAGCAGTCATGTTTAGAAAAGTATTTATTAAGCGCTTGAAGATGATTAGCCATACGATGCACTTGGCAACCACCAACAAAGATTTAAGCCTTAAAATTGATGATGATAATAACGATGAACTTAGCTCACTCGCCACCAGCTTTAATCAAATGATTGGTGCGTTTAAAGATAATATTGCCCAGGTATCGCACTCATCAAAAGTACTAATCCATTCAGCGGAGAGTATATACACTTCAGCAGATGCCACCGAGCAAGCCATAATACAACAAAAGCAAGGCACTGACTCTGTTGCAGCGGCAATAAATGAACTTGAAAGCTCATCAAGTGAAGTGAAAAATACAACGCATTTTGCATCTGAAAAATCAGAACACAGTAATCAACTTGCGCAGCAAAGCTTGCAAGTTGCCGAGCATACCGAGCATAGCATTAATCAACTTGCGACAGATGTCCGTGCAGCCGCAGATCAAGTATCTGAACTTCAGGCGCAAACTTTAGAAGTCGGTAAAGTATTAGAAGTTATCAGTAGTATTGCTGAGCAAACTAACTTACTTGCGCTTAATGCTGCTATTGAAGCAGCACGAGCAGGTGAAGCCGGCCGTGGTTTTGCTGTCGTGGCAGATGAAGTTAGAACGCTCGCGAATAGAACTCATGACTCCACTGATGAAATTCGCCGAACAATAGATAAGCTACAGAGCGAAGCGGCACAAACGGTTAGCACTATGAATAATTCATGTGAAGAAGCTGATGAACGTGCTGTACAAGTTAAGCAAGTTGCTAAAGCCTTGCGTGATATTTCTTTACAAATGAGTGAAATAAATCAACTCAATGTACAAATAGCCGATGCCACCGAGCAGCAAAACCTTGCCGCAGAAGAAATAAACAGGAGTGTGGTCGCTATAAGTGATAACGCAGAGCATTCGTTGGTTGATGCTCATGAAAATCAAAAAGTCAGTGAAGAGCTCTTATCATTAGCACGCTCTTTAGATGAGCAAGTTAGGCGCTTTAAATTTAACTAGATAAAATACTTGAACGTGCAGGTTGTCACCTTTATATAAAGTGACAACCTAAGCACTTTAAAGCTGCCATTCACGCGCAACTAACTCAGATTCCTTTGTATTTAGCCATTCTTGTGGTCTTAAGTAATATTGATAAAGCTTGGCTTCTGGGCTATTTTCAACAGGGGTATAACTATACTCCCAACGAGCGAGTGGTGGCATAGACATTAAAATCGATTCTGTCCGTCCACCAGTTTGTAGACCAAATAAAGTACCACGATCCCACACTAGGTTAAATTCAACGTAGCGGCCACGGCGGTAAAGCTGAAAATCTCGTTGCTGCTCTGTAATTGGCGTATTTTTACGACGCTCAATTATAGGTAAGTAAGCATCTAAAAAGCCATTTCCAACAGCTTGCATAAAAGCAAAACTCTGCGCAAAACCGAGCTCATTTAAATCATCAAAGAATAAACCACCTACCCCACGTGTTTCGCCGCGGTGCTTTAAATAAAAATACTCATCACACCATGTTTTATACTTATCATACACGTCTTCACCAAATGGCTGACATAAGTCACTTGCTACTTGATGCCAGTGCTGTACATCGTCGAACACAGGATAAAAAGGTGTTAAATCAAAACCACCTCCGAACCACCAAATTGGCTCCTCGCCTTCTTTTTCAGCAATAAAGAAACGCACGTTAGCGTGGCTAGTTGGAATGTGTGGATTATTAGGATGGATCACCAATGACACACCGCAAGCATGAAAACTACGACCAGCGAGCTCTGGACGATGGGCAGTTGCAGAGGCTGGCATTGAAGCGCCAAACACATGCGAGTAATTTACCCCGCCCTGCTCAATGATATTACCACCTTGAATAACACGAGTACGGCCACCGCCGCCTTCTGCTCGTTGCCAATTATCTTCAACAAACTTTGCTTTGCCGTCAGCATTTTCAAGGCCTGCACAAATTGTGTCTTGTAAAGCCATTAAATAGGTTTTTACTTGTTCGAGTAACTCGCTTTGCATGTTTATCCTCTGAATACTTTTCCGGTCATTGCATCTTTAATTACACTGGGGTTTGTGTTCCCACCTAGTGGCTCATCAACATAAAAATCGACACTATCAACAAATTCGCTTTTTGCTTGCGTGATGCTCATTACTGTTGGTTGGCCAGTTAAATTTGCACTTGTTGAAACCAGTGGTTTACCAAATTGCTGGCACAGTTTTTTTACTGTTGGATGGTTCGTTACACGCACAGCAATAGTATCAAACTGACCTGTTAACCATTTTGGTGTCTGCTTTGCGGCTGGCATTACCCACGTAATCGCCCCTGGCCACTGCGAGAAGATATCTGCCCGCTTATCCATTGGGATTTTAGCATCATCAACATACTTTAATAACTGACCATAATTATCAGCAATTAAAATTAAGCCTTTTTCAATTGGACGCTGTTTAATTGCTAAAAGCTTTTCTACAGCTGCTTGGTTATCAGGATCACAACCAAGACCAAATACAGCTTCAGTTGGATAAACAATCACACCGCCTTGGTTTAAGGCTTCAATAGGATTGGCTGGTTGAGCAACAGGATCGGACAAGAATATCTCCTAACTATAATAGGGAACGAATATGTTAAGACTCTGCAAGCTTATGCATACAGGCTTTTTGTGGGCATTGTAGCACAACGCCCGATGCAGTTTTCTTCTCTGTCATTATAGGCCAATCACAAGCGGGACATGTCTTAGACACAGGTTTGTTATTAAGGGTATATTTGCAACGAGGATAACAGTCGCATGAGTAGAATGTTTTACCAAATTTATTGCTACGGGAAACCAACTGGCCTTTTTTGCATTTTGGGCAGCTAGGAAGTGCCTCTGTATCACCGGGCTCTTCATCATGCGCAATATAATGGCAATCAGGATAGCCTGTGCAACCAATGAACATGCCATAGCGGCCATTTTTAATTACCAATGGCTTGCTACACTCAGGACAAGCACTGTCTTCGAGTACTTTAATTTGCTGACTATCATGATGAGCCAAAGGACGAATAAAATCACACTTAGGGTAGCTTGCACAGCCTAAAAAAGGCCCTGACTTTGAATTTCGCATGACCAATTCAGAACCACATTTAGGGCAAACCTCATATTCTTTCTCTAATGCGTGTTTATCTGCAGAAAAAAGAGAATGATCGATTTTACTCATAAGGTTCCTGTTAGGCTGGCTAATTTTCGCCTAATATACCCAAACTCAAC
Source organism: Pseudoalteromonas sp. N1230-9 (assembly GCF_032716425.1). Lineage (NCBI taxonomy): Bacteria > Pseudomonadati > Pseudomonadota > Gammaproteobacteria > Alteromonadales > Pseudoalteromonadaceae > Pseudoalteromonas > Pseudoalteromonas sp. N1230-9. The sequence continues at coordinate 28,596 of NZ_CP090419.1, read as the reverse complement.
AAAGATACAAGCAAAGTCGAACTAATGAAGCACATCAGCAGGCTCGTCAAAGATCAAATCTTCCATTTGTGCATATGCTTGCTCAGATCCTGGCACATTAAACAGCACCATTAACACCACCCATTTTAAGTCTTCAAGTAAAATAAACGGTTTATCAAGTGCGCATAATCTATCTATTACCATTTCACGCGTAATGCTATTTATGACGCCTATTTGCTCAATAAACATTAAAAAGCCGCGGCACTCAGTGCACAGCATTTGGCATTCACTGTCGGTATAAATACGCATAGCATGTTGCGGCTGCGCGTTTAGGTACGGATACACGTCACTTTGCTGCAAGTCAGCCAATTGCTCAAGCCAGTCAAGTGCTTTATAAATTTCAGGTTTATTAAACCCAGCTCGAACCAACTCATCAGTAAGCTCATTCTCTTCAGTAAAAATTTCAGCTTCACTATGGATATAGTTTTCAAAAAGATACATGAGGATGTCAAACATGTTTATGTCCTCCAAGTCTTATATAGCCATCTAGCACTCGCTCTACTTTATCTGCGAGCTCTAGGTCAAGTAACCGAGCTTGTACTTCATCAACAGGTAACTGAGTGCGTTGAGTAATAACATCGACACTTGTTACCTCGAACCCGATACTTTGAAACACGGGGCAGTCGTGTTCTTCGGTAATGGGCTCTTCTGTTATATATAGACTGTTTTCACAAAAAAAGCTCACTTCATCAAGAATATCACTTATATTTTCGACTAATTTAGCACCTTGCTTTATCAAAAAATGGCTAGCTTCTGAAAGCGGGTTTTTAATTGAGCCGGGCACTGCAAAAACATCCTTATTTTGCTCAAGTGCATAACGTACAGTGACTAAAGAGCCGCTTTTTATTTGTGCTTCGACAATTAAAACACCAAGTGAAAGACCTGATATTATTCTATTTCTACGAGGAAAATTCGCTGCATTAGCAGCTGTACCAGGCAAGAACTCCGATATAAGCAATCCGCGTTCTGCTACCTGCTTTGTCAGTAGTTTATGACGTTTAGGGTAAGCAATATCTAACCCTGTACCAAGCACAGCAATGGTTTTTCCAGAACCAGCCAGAGCCCCTTTATGTGCCGCACCATCAATGCCAAGTGCCATACCTGAAGTGACTGTAATGCCTGCACAACTTAATTGGTGTGCAAATTCAGCGGCGATCTCGAGCCCTGTGGGAGTTGCATGTCGGCTGCCAACAATCGCAACTTGTGGTGAAGTTAAAAGCTCAATATTCCCCACACAAAATAGTAATAAAGGTGCACTGGCAATTTCCTTTAACTGTGTGGGATAGTGATCATCAAAGTAACAAATGGTGGTTATTTGGTAAGCATGAATAAGCTCTTCGTAGTAAGCCACTTTCTGCCAATCGGTATTAACGAGATTATCAGCTTGGTTTTTTGTTAAACCTAAATTCTGCAGCTGTGTACTTGTAAGCGAAAAAAGCTCACTTAAGATGTGGTTTTGGGCCAATGCTATAAGGCTTTTAATTCCCAGCCCTTTACATAAATAAAAGGCAAGCCAATGAGATAGCTTGCCTGAAACCTGTTCCATGCTCCCTCCTTAGAGCATCCTGAGTGTGGGTTAGTTTATGACAGCATAGTCACCAACTCGAATAGGATGCTGATTTTTCACAATCAATGCATAGCTCACGTTATCGTATACCTTAAACACCATGAGTTCGCCTACTTTCTCTTTAGGCATGTGCCATACCTTGCTATCTTTGTCTGCTTCCACACCAAAGTACTCATTGGTATCTGTGATTAGCTTCTCAAGACTCGTTGAGTCTTCACGATAACGAGGGCCACTTCGACCATCAAATACCTCTGGAGATTGACGTTCAATATCAAGTACAAAACCAGGCTTGACCTGTTCTGCACCTAAATTTAAAACAACAATATCCATAGTGCTAAATTCTCGCAGCTCATTTGCTGACGCGATAATTGTACCGTTTAGCTCACCTTCTGGACGTTTCATATTGAAATAGGCTGGTAACATTTGTCCGTCCATTGCAGGCATTAAGAAATCATTCGGTTTAATTTCTTGTTTTACCATCTCAATCTTAACGGACGCTGGTACACCATGTTCAACATCACCACTTCTAAAGGCACGTACAATTGCAACTAATTCAGCTTTATTGGCTAACACTTCATTTGTATTAGGGTCTACTAACTCATTTCCTTTACGATAAACGCCATATGCTTCATTTAAATTTAAATTACCTTTCACATAAAGAATATGACCCATGGTATTCATTTTTGTATTCACACTAGCACCTAAAATATATGGCTTATCTGCCATAACCTGACGACCAATTGCTTGTTCGTAGGTCAAATATGGGCGCAGTAGTTCAAGGGGTAATGTGGGTACAGCCTGTTTACCTTTAGGTGTAATACGCCCTTCTGGAGAGAGTTTTTTATACCGGCTATTTTTAACTAAACGCGGTTTTCCATCCTTATCGTAAATTAAAGTAAGCGCATCACCTGGGTATATTAAATGAGGATTGGCTATTTGCGGGTTCATTTGCCATAGCTCTGGCCATTGCCATGGATGATTAAGATATATACCTGATATATCCCAAAGCGTGTCCCCTTTTTTTACAACATATTGTTTTGGAGCATCTTTTTTTATTGTTAACACATCAGCTGCTGCTGAAAATGCACAGCTAATGGCTAATAAAGCCGCAACTAACGGATATTTCATTTGGCTTCCTAGTGTTGTTTTTAGATTATTATCAACCAAAACCTGTTAAAGGTGAACACGAATGGCTAAAATAAAAGCATACAATACCCTAAATGAATCACAAGTGTAAAAGGTAACTATGGCTAGGTTAGATGTTTTAAGATTTCCGGATGAACGTTTACGTACAATCGCGAAAGAAGTACCAGAAGTAAACGATGATGTTCGTCAAATCGTCAAAGACATGCTTGAAACTATGTATGACGAGAACGGTATCGGCTTAGCAGCAACGCAAGTAGATATCCACCAGCGAATTGTGGTGATCGATGTCTCAGAAGAGCGCGACCAACCGCTAGTATTAATCAACCCAGAAATCACCAAAAAAGATGGCTCAACAGTGAGTGAAGAAGGTTGTTTATCTGTGCCTTATTCTTATGCGAAAGTTGACCGTGCAGAAACAGTGACTGTTAAAGCACTGAATGAAAATGGTGAGGAATTCAGCCTAGACGCTGACGAGCTATTAGCGATTTGTATTCAGCATGAGCTTGATCACCTAAAAGGCACTCTATTTATTGATTATTTATCGCCTCTAAAGCGCCAACGTATCCGTAAGAAGCTTGAGAAAGAAGCGAAGCTGGCAGCTAAATCATAAATTAATCAATAGGAATACCTGTGACACAACCATTACGTATTATTTTTGCTGGTACGCCGGATTTCGCCGCGCGCCACTTACAAGCCTTAATAGACTCCGAGCATGATATTGTTGGTGTTTATAGCCAACCAGATCGCCCTGCTGGCCGTGGCAAAAAGCTTAAAGCCAGTGAAGTAAAAGAACTCGCACTTGCTCATGATTTACCTGTATTTCAACCGCAATCACTAAAATCAGATGAAGCACTTGCAGAGCTTACAAGCCTGAACGCCGATATTATGATTGTAGTGGCATACGGCTTACTGCTACCAAAAGCAATTTTAGATGCACCGCGCTTAGGCTGCTTAAACGTGCATGGCTCTATTTTACCGCGCTGGCGTGGTGCTGCACCAATTCAACGCGCTATTTGGGCTGGCGACAGTGAAACCGGTGTAACAATAATGCAAATGGACGAGGGATTAGATACCGGCGATATGCTACACATCAGCCGCTGCCCTATTGATAACACAGAAACCAGTAGTTCTTTATACGATAAACTGGCTGCACTTGGACCTGATGCACTGATCAGTACTATCAATCGTCTCGCTGCAGGTGAAATCACCCCAGAAAAGCAAGATGACGCACTAGCAAATTACGCCAAGAAGCTATCAAAAGACGAAGCTAATATTGATTGGTCAATGGATGCTGCGCAAATTGAGCGTAATATCCGTGCCTTTAATCCATGGCCTGTTTGCTTTACTGAAATGGCAGGGCAAACAGTAAAAATTTGGCAAGCAGAGGTTGTATCGCAAACTGCACAAGCCGGTAAAATCATTGCTGCTGATAAGCAAGGTATTACCGTTGGCTGTGGGCAAGATGCACTTAAAATCACCCTTCTTCAACCACAAGGTAAAAAACCAATGGCAGTGAGTGACTTTTTAAATGGTCGCAGTGATTGGGTTGAACCTGGCTCAGTATTAGGTCAAAGCAATGAGTAATGTAAGAGCACTTGCTGCTGAAACCCTTTACAACGTGGTCGATAAAGGCGCGTCGTTGAATCAAGAGCTGCCTTTTGCAAGCCAAGGATTATCGCCGAAAGATAAAGCCTTACTGCAACAAATTTGCTACGGTGTGCTGCGTTATTTACCTAGCCTAGAAAATTATTGCCAGCAACTTTTAGATCAACCACTAAAAGGTAAGCGCCGTATTTTCCAGTTTTTGTTGTATGTGGGTATTTACCAACTTCAACATATGCGTGTACCGCCTCATGCAGCAATCAGCGAAACAGTTAATGCGCTTCAGCAAATGCGTGCACTGGGTTTAAAAGGCCTTATTAACGCGATTTTACGTAGTTTCCAACGTGAACAAGCAGAGCTTGAAGAAAAAGCGCAGCAAATTCCTGTTTGCAAATTTAACCACCCTGGTTGGTTTATCAAACAAGTTACCGCTGCTTACCCTGATAACTGGCAAGAAATTCTTGAAGCGAATCAGTTGCAAGCACCTATGTGGTTACGTGTAAACCAATCGCAATACAGCACCCAAGAATACAGCGAAATGCTTAAAGCAAATGATATTGAGCATACCCTTAATGCTGATTTTCCTGATGGTATTAAACTAGCTAAACCGTGTGATGTGTACGCATTACCAGAATTTGATACCGGTGCCTGCTCAGTTCAAGATGCCGCGGCACAATTAGCAGCACGCTTTTTAGATCCACAAAATGATGATGTCATTTTAGATGCGTGTGCAGCGCCAGGTGGTAAAACGTGCCATATCCTAGAGCTTGCCGATGCCGATGTATTAGCACTTGATAGCGACAGCGAACGCCTAGAACGTGTTAAACAAAACTTAGTACGTATTGGTTTAGCTGCCGATCTACAATGTGCCGATGCTTCACAACCCCATATTTGGTGGGATGAGCAGCAGTTCGACCGTATCTTGCTTGATGTGCCTTGTTCCGCTACCGGCGTTATTCGTCGTCACCCTGATATTAAATGGTTACGTCGTGCATCTGATATTGAAGATCTGGCTAATTTACAAGGCGATATCCTAAATAGTATCTGGCCTCTACTTAAGCCAGGTGGTACGTTAGTTTATGCGACTTGCTCTGTATTACCGCAAGAGAACCAACAACAAGTTGCTAAGTTCCTTGCCAATAATCAAAGTGCTGAACACATACCTCTGCATGAAAACGACACCCCGACTTTACCTGGCCTACAATTACTGCCTGGTGAAAGTGACGGTTTCTATTATGCAAAGCTAGTTAAAAAACACTAATAAGAACACGCTATGAAAATAATCATACTCGGTGCCGGACAAGTTGGTGGCACATTGGCAGAAAACCTCGTAGGTGAGCAAAATGAGATCACCGTTGTTGATATCGACGGTAACCGTTTGCGAGAGCTACAAGATAAGTACGACTTACAAGGTGTTACTGGCCACAGTGCGCATCCCGATGTATTGCGTCGCGCAGGTGCAGAAGACGCCGATATGATTATTGCAGTAACCAGTTCTGATGAAGTGAACATGGTTGCTTGCCAAGTTGCTTATAGTATTTTTAACACGCCAACCAAAATTGCCCGTATTCGCTCAGAGCAATACTTAAAGTACCGTGAAAAGTTATTCCATAACGATGACTTACCTGTTGACCACTACATTGCTCCAGAAGCACTCGTTACTAAGTATATTCGTCGCTTAATCGACTACCCGGGTGCTTTACAGGTATTACAATTTGCCGATGGCATGTTATCGCTGGTTGCGGTGAAAGCCTATTACGGTGGTTTGCTGGTGGGTTATGCGCTTTCTGCCTTGAAAGAACACATCCCGAATGTCGAAACCCGTGTCGCGGCTATTTACCGTCAAGGTAAAGCGATTAAACCGCTTGGCACAACCGTTATCGAAGCGGATGATGAAGTGTTCTTTATCGCTGCAACAAAGCATATTCGCGCAGTCATGAATGAACTTCAAAAACTCGAACGTTCATACAAAAAAATCATGATTGCCGGTGGTGGTAATATCGGTGCGGGCCTTGCGCGTTCACTTGAGAAAAACCACAGCGTTAAGCTGCTTGAGCGCAATAAAGAGCGCGCAGCCCAGCTATCTGAAATGCTTGATAATACTGTGGTATTTTGTGGCGATGCCTCTGATCAAGAGCTGTTATCTGAAGAACACATTGAACAAGTGGATGTATTCATCGCAGTGACTAACGACGATGAAGCAAACATTATGTCTGCGATGCTGGCAAAGCGTATGGGCGCACAAAAAACCATGGTGCTTATTCAGCGTGGCGCTTATGTTGACCTAGTACAAGGCGGTGAAATTGATATTGCTATTTCACCTCAGCAAGCCACTATATCGGCGCTGTTAACACATGTTCGCCGTGGTGACATTGTTAACGTTTATTCGTTACGTAAGGGCGCTGCGGAAGCCATTGAGGCTGTCGCTCACGGTGATGAGCATACTTCTAAAGTTGTTGGCCGAGCAATTGCTGATATCAAACTACCCGCAGGAACAACCATTGGTGCAATTGTGCGTAACGATGATGTACTGATTGCCCATGACGATACAGTGATTCAATCGGGAGATCATGTGATTATGTTCTTAATCGATAAGAAACATATTACGGTTGTTGAAAAGCTATTCCAAGTAAGCGCTATATTCCTTTAGTGTTTGGCATAAAAAAAGCAGCAAATCTTAATGATTTAGCTGCTTTACGACTCTTGAAGTGAAAAAACTTAACTATTGAATCTGTGCAAATTCTTCTTTAGAAAGCTCACCATTGCCATCTGTATCTAGCTCTGGGAATAGCTTCTCTAGTTGCACATTTGCTGATGCTTCTTCTTTACTGATAACACCATCACTGTTAGTGTCAAACGTTGAGAAGCTTACACCTTGTGCAAATGCCGCTGATGAAGTTGCTAGTGCTAAAATTGCAAGTGTTGTATTGATCTGTTTCATAATAATTACCTTCATTTTTTAAGAGTGAAATCCGTTTCTGAGATCCCTGTTCAATGGAAACTGGTTAATTGCGAGTTTGTTTTACTCTGCTTCTGAAAATTCGGCTTCAGTGAGTACGCCATCGCCATCTACATCAAGGGTTTTAAATTGCGCCATGATGTTAGCATCGACAGATGCTTCGCTTTGACTGATAACACCATCTCCGTCTACATCTAATGTATCGAAATCTGTGCCTGCAAATGCTGCTGACGAAGAGGCTAATGCGATAAGTGCTAGTGCTTTGTTAACTGTTTTCATAATCATAATCCTTCAATATCTACTCAAAAAAGTGTTAGCTGATCACACTCTCCTTGCTATCCTTTATCATGGATTCCCTTATCCATTTAGGTTGTCTTTGGCAACTCAGAACTAATCAGCTAAATTAATGGGTTTACTAAATACATCATTAAGCTTTAGAGAACTCTTCTTTTGATAACTCACCGTTACCGTCTGTATCAAGTTCTGTGAAAATACTCATTAACTCTGCATCAACTGATGCTTCGCTTTGGCTGATGGCACCGTTTCCATCCACATCTAATGTGTCAAAATCGCTCATTGCAAATGCTGCAGATGAAGATACAAGTGCGACTAGTGCTAATGTTTTATTTACTGTATTCATAATGTTATTCCTTCAAAGTGTGTTGTCTTATGTAGAAAATCCTTTTCAAAGTTTCCCTACTGTAAAATTATGCGTTTGCGAATTCTTCTTCAGAAAGTTCGCCGTTACCATCTGTGTCTAATTCTTTAAACTGACTCATTAAAGTTGCATCAACTGACGCTTCACTTTGGCTAATTGCACCATCGTCGTTAACATCAAGTGTTTCGAAATCTGTCGCTGCAAATGCTGCTGAAGAAGATACTAGAGCTAAAAGTGCAAATGTTTTGTTTACTGTTTTCATAATCACTATTCCTTCAATGTTGCCTTAACTGTGTTAGAAGTGTGAAACTTCTAATCACTTTTCTCTGTGTTCGCTAAGACTATTTCAACTTCGATGCCAAAGTTTAAAATTCCTTAATTTTCATTGAGTTAAAGCGAATTTGGTGATTTTACGTGGGAAATGAGCTAATTTTCTGTTGCTTTTTAGCAACACACATAAAGCTTAAAAAATTATTTCCTTATTAATCATGAAGTTAAAAAATATAAAACAGAGACATTGAGTGCAATTAGCTACCTAAACACTAAAAATGTTCGAACGTGAGTCTAAACCTTGTATGAACGGTGAAAATAATAAAAATAAATAAAAATATTTTTTAAATTTAACTAGCTGATTTATTTGACTTTTTAATAATTTACGAAAATTTTTTTACTTTATTTCTAATAAAAGTATAAAAAACAACCGCTTTGTTGCAAAACGGCGGATCAGGGAAAGTGAATGGCTTCAGTCAAGTACTGAAAAGTCTATCAGGTGCTCTTTCATGAATGACTTCATTTGTTCTTCACCCGTATTTAACTGAAGTCCTAGTTGGTAGCTAGACGCATTTTTACGAACACTGCACACCTTTCCAGCAAATTCATGTTTATTTAGTACAAGGTTACAGCTTTGTTCTTTTAGAAAGCTGAGATCGACATCACTTTTAATATCAAACTGAACGCCTGTAAGAGAGATATCTTTAATGAGTCCTTGGTATTTCTGCTCATCGGTGTTTAAACAAGCACTGAAGAGTGTTGGAATACGGGTTTCACTGCGAAGACTGAATAACTGAACGTGTTTCGGAAAGTCTAAAAAAATTAAACGATACGGGTGCGAAGCGACGGCCTTAATTTGTTGGCGAAATGCAATCACCTGCCCACCGCCACTTTCGAGCACTGCGCGCACAATGACCATCACACCTTCTTTGATCAACTCGCCACTATTAATTAATCGCCTTGCTGAGGGGTAATTAAGAATAATATGTTGTTCGTTGAGTAAACCTATAAACTCCGTTTTAACTCGCTTACTATCTATCGGAGTGATTATCTCAACATCAACAATACTACCTGCAGGTATATAAGCTAGCTTATCTAAATTACGCTGTAGCTGTGTCTTTGCCATTCATTAAGTCCTTTAAAATATAAACGGCTCACTAACCACGCCAGAAAGTTGGAGTGAACAATACCAGCAAGGTAAAAATTTCAAGACGACCAAATACCATTGCGATGGTCAATAACCACTTAGCAGTATCGGATATCGCCCCATAATGGGCGGCAACTTCACCCAAGCCTGGACCTAAATTATTTAGACACGCTGCGGTTGCTGAAAACGCACTAATGTTATCCATACCTGTGCCCATTAGTGCCAACATGATAATCACAAACACTAAAGCATAGGCTGAGAAGAATCCCCAGACAGCTTCTACCACTTTATCTGGAAGTGCTTTGCGACCTAGTTTAATTGAATAAATTGCACGCGGATGTACAAGACGATTAAGCTCACGAATACCTTGTAAGTAAAGTAAGAACACACGCACAACTTTCATTCCGCCACCGGTAGACCCTGCACAACCACCAATAAAGCTTGAGAATATTAATAAAATAGGCAAAAACAATGGCCATGCAGAAAAGTTATCTGTAGCGAAACCTGCGGTGGTACTCATTGACACGGCCTGGAACATAGCTTGATCTAATGTTTCGTCACCGTCTGCATAAATGTTATTAGATGACAGTACAGTAAAACAGACAATCACTAGAGCGAGCTGAATAAGTAAGAACACTTTAAATTCAGGGTCACGTAAATAAACACGAATACTGCGCGAGGATACCGCCGCATAGTGCAGCGAGAAGTTTATTGCGGCAATAAGTAAAAACACCACACATATAAAGTTAATCAGTGGACTATCAAACTGCCCCATAGACGCATCATAAGTAGAGAAACCGCCAATCGCAATCGTTGAGAAAGCATGACAAATAGCATCAAACCAGTCCATTCCCGCTCCCCAATAGGCAAGCGTACACGCAATAGTAAGTGACACATAAATGTACCAAAGGTGTTTGGCGGTATCGGCAATACGGGGCGTCATTTTTGAATCTTTAACTGGGCCAGGAGTTTCGGCACGGTACAGCTGCATACCACCGACCCCAAGCATGGGTAACACAGCAACGGCAAGTACGATGATCCCCATACCACCAAGCCACTGTAGTTGTTGGCGATAAAAAAGCACTGATTTTGGTAGGTACTCAATCCCGGTTAAAACGGTTGCCCCTGTTGTTGTAAGGCCTGAAAATGCCTCAAACACAGAGTCAGCTAACGACAAACTTGGCTCTTGTAAAAAAACTAATGGTACAGCCGCAAAGCTGCCAAGTACCAACCAGAACAACACCACAATTAAAAAGCCTTCGCGCGCTTTTAAGTCGCCATGCTCATGGCGGTTTGGGTAATACGCTGCTAAACCAATAACAACACTAAAAATAAACGCAAGAACGAACGGCACACCACCACCATCTTTATAGATTAAAGATACCAGTGCTGGCGGCACCATGGTGATACTAAATAAAGCCACCAGCTGGCCTAGGATTTTTATTATGGTACGAAATTGCATCTGTGCGTATCGCTTTTTAAATATCTGATTTAGCTATTAGAGTTTATTGTCTTACAGGCTTAACTGTAAGTAAACGCTGTATGTTTATTTCATGGCGTATCTTTTTTAACGGCGAACTCAACGGCACCATGTGTTAACTCATGTATCTCTTTGATTGCCAGCTCTACTTGGCGACTATCTATTTGGATTTTCCAAGCAATATTTTCAGCAAACTGTTTTTCTATATTTAATACTTGATATTGGCTTTTCAACAACTGCTCTATGGCTCCCTGAGCACTGTAATCACTGTAGCCGACTAACTCAACGCTCGGTACTTTGGTGATTGTTTTAAGCTCACGCATGGCATTGTTTAAACTTCCGCCATAAGCACGCACAAGTCCACCGGTACCCAGCTTAATACCACCAAAATAACGCGTAACAACAGCGGTGATCTCACCAATTCCAGACCCCGTCAGCACATTAAGCATTGGTTTTCCTGCGGTGCCATTAGGTTCTCCATCATCTGAAAAGCCATATACATGGCTACCACCTGGGTTTCCTGCAACATGTGCCCAACAGTTGTGACGCGCATCACTGTATTTATTTTGAATTTCTTTGATGAATGCTTTTGCTGACTCTAAGTTAGGAGTATGGGCAATATGCACAATAAATGTACTTTTTTTTATTTCTTCTTGGTAAAAAACAGGCTCTGCCGGATATTGATATTCAGACATATTCTTCTATCCAAAAAAATGGGGCCATTTGGCCCCTCTTGTTAATCTCGTTTTTATTAGTCTAGATGCAGATCACGGGTCATGTTTTCTAAGCGATCATCATGAACGATAATATTATCTTCAATACGGATACCGCCGAATGGTTTAAGCGCTTCAACTTTTTCCCAGTTAATAAACTGTTTATTATCGGTTTGCGCAAGGTCACCCAGTAACGATTCAATAAAATATAAACCCGGTTCAATAGTAAAGACTTGGTTCTTTTCGATTAAGCGAGTGCAACGTAAGAACGGGTGTCCTTCAGGTGGTGCTTGATGTGCACCTTTATCATCAGCCATAAAACCACCCATATCATGCACTTGTAAGCCGAGGTGATGGCCAAGACCATGCGGGAAGAACGTTGACGTAATACCACGTTCAACAATTTCAGCCGCCGGTAGCTTCACAATGTTAAAGTCGCTCAACACCTGTGCTACACGCTGATGACAGTCCAAATGCAATTCGCCATATAACATACCAGGTTTTAATGCTTTACCTAAGGCAATTTGATGCTCCGTCATGACCTTAATTAAGTCACTAAACTCACCCGACTGATTAAAATCATAAGTACGCGTGATATCAGCTGCGTAGCCATTAAAATTTGCACCAGCGTCAATTAGGAATGAGCGATGTGTCTCTGGCGCTTTAGGCTCAAAGTGCGTGTAGTGTAAGATTGCACAGTTTTCATTAAGCGCAACAATATTACCGTATGGCATTTCATTTTCACTTTGACGCGTCGCCATTAAGTAAGCCTGTTGAATATCAAATTCAGAGCCACCAGCAAAGAAAGCATCACGTGCCGCTTTATGACCATCGACGGCAATACGGTTAGCTTGACGTAAACACTCAAGCTCGTATTGTGTTTTATAGGCACGATGAAAGTGCAAATAGTTCATAACTGGCTCTGGGTTCATAATGCTAAAACCCAGCGCTTGCGCTACGTCTAAATATTCACCGATATAGGCAAATTTTGCCTTATCGTAAGGAAGCAGTTTTTCTACCTGATCTGGCTGTACTAATAATTCAATATCAAAATACTCAGCCCAAAAATCACGAGGCTCATCAGGTACTTTATGCCAAAAATCAACTGGGCGATAAAATATCAGCTTTGGTTTAGATGCACCGTCTACAACTATCCAACAATGAGGGTTATCAATTACAGGTAACCAAGCTTTGAATTGCGGGTTAACCTTAAACGGGTAGTACATATCATCTAAAAACTGGCGCTTTGCCTGACCAGAGTGAATAACAAGGCCTTCTAAACCTTCACGCTCTGTAATTGTACGCGTGCGCTGTTGCAAGGTTGCAATATGTTCGGCATATAACACCGCTAATTTATCCATAGTAAACCCATATAAGTAAATTCGACTTAGTCGCAGTCTATCATAGTCGACCTTAACGCCCAACACAGGGGGTTAAGGTCAATTAGTCAGCCGCCCATTTTCATATCTAAAATTGGCGCAAGCACATTACCATCTCGCCCTAAACGCGTATGGTAAACTTGCCTGTAAGCAAATACATTCTTCACGTAATTGCGAGTTTCAGTATAAGGTATAAGTTCAATCCATAACTCTGCAGGCATTGCTTGTTCAGGGATCCAACGTTTAATACGGTGATAACCTGCATTATAAGAAGCGGTTGCTAATATTTCGTTGCCACGATTTTTCTTTTTTAAATATTTCAAGTATTCACTTCCTAAACGAATATTCGTTTTAGGGTGAAACAATTTTCGGCGTGAAACAGTACTTCTATTAATGTATTTAGCAGTACTCGGTAATAATTGCATTAAACCATAGGCGTTTGCATGAGAGCGGGCATCGGGCGCAAATGAGCTTTCACGACGTGAAATTGCAATACTCCATGCCATGTCTATATGATTACGGTTACTGTAGCTCTCAAATACATCTTTAAACGCAAATGGGAAACGCAAATCAACATAATCCCATTCTTTAATTTGTGCCAAGGTATAAATAGTGCTGTCATACCAATCAAGCTCAGCAGCCAGTATTGATGCCGCGAGTTTTTCTTCTTTGGTTGATGTACCTGTTAAGTAATTCCACTCCCTGCGAGCTGACGTGTAGCGCTCAAGCTCATAGAGTGCACGCGCACGCTTAAAGCCTGGTGCATTTGCGACCTCTAGTTGGAGCTTATCAGAAATTTGCAACTGTTGATTGTTTAAACTAACCGGAATACCTAATCGGGCAGACGCTAAAAAGCCGTAATAATCGCGCTCTTTGGCAATTTTTTGCCAAAGAGCGCGGGCATCTTCAACTTCGCCACGCTGATTTAAGCTATATGCTAACCAATATTGCTGACCTAGGCTTAGGTTTTCTTTACCGGTAAAAAATGCCACAATACCAGACCAATCTTGCAGTTCGAGCATATTAGCAAGCTGCCACTGCATTAACTTCGTTGTTTGACGCTCTTTAGGCACCTTATTTAACCAAAAGCGAGCTTGTTTATGCCCACTTGAGGCAAGCGATAGTGCAAAGTTGTAGTACACATCTGCTTTTTGTTCTTCCGTGTAAACAAACATTTTTTCAAGCTTTTCCCATGCTCGAAGCGCTAATTCTTTATCACGCCAAACTAAGCGTTTCACCCCGTATAATGCTATTTGCCCTTCTTTGGCTGTCTTTTTCTTAAAGCGATATAAACCAGCCGAAGCACTCGGGTCTTTGCGTACTTTTAAATATAAATCAGCTAGGTACTGCTCATCTTTAGGGAGTAATGACTTTAGGTAAGGCAATAAGCTTGACGTACCGCCTTCTGCAGCGAGAGAAACTCGTTGCCAAATACGTTCTTGTGTTTGATAACCTTCTTTTTTCCAAAGTGAAAAAAGTGTGTCGCATTCTTTTGGTTGAGAATGCCCTACCACCCATAAATCACTAACTTGATTCATTATTGCTTCTTTAGGCGCACCTAAGTCCAATTGAAAACTTAAATAAGGACAAGTCAATTCGTTATTACTGGTCTCTCTGTAATTACGAATATAAGCGGCTTTTTTATTGTACTGTTTTAAATAGTTAAGCCATGCTTTACGCACAGGCCACTCTAATGGCGTATTACGATAAACATTAAGATAGTTTTCTATTTCTGTTTGATGCTTCAAACTTGGGTTTCGTTGCCAATAGGCTTTTTCGACGTAAGGCTTTAGCGGGTGGTCTAATCCATTGGCCGCCTCTTTCATATCGTCATAATCACCGTAACGCGCCTTTTTTTCTGCTTTTAAAAAAGCGTCATGTTTATCGTTGGCTTCAGCTGCAAAAAAAGGAAAAATTAATGCGGCAGCTGTCCAACCAAAGAGTTGTTTTTTCATGATGACCTTTAACAAAAATTAAAGAATTAATAACAAAAAACTTCTCCTACACCTTAGCACCAAACCAGCTATATTTTAACCAATCGCGATAAAGCGCAGTAAATTTTTCGTTGCATTTTCATTTTAAAGCAAGCACACTGATTGAAATGCAAACTCATCGTACCAGTCTTAGTTAATTAACTAGGGAGAATAATAATGTTATATAAAAGCGATTCATTTGAAGTTGCTTTCATCAAGGACAACATCGCCGAGTTTAAGTTCTGTGCCGACGGTTCAGTAAACAAACTTTCGCAGCAAACCTTGCAAGATTGCGCTTTAGCATTAAAAGAATTGGCAACAAACTCAGATATCAAAGGCATGGTGTTCACCAGCGATAAAGATCATTTCATTATCGGCGCCGACATTTTCGAATTTTTACCTACATTCACTAAACCGCAAGAAGAATTGGTTGCATGGATCAAAAATGCAACTGATGTTTTTGACGCTATTGAAGATTTACCTTTCCCAACGTTAAGTGCTGTAAACGGCATGGCGCTTGGTGGTGGATGTGAGTGGGCACTTGCTACCGATTATCGCGTTGGTAGTACTGATGCTAAAATTGGCCTACCTGAAGTTAAGTTAGGCATTATGCCTGGTTTTGGTGGCACAGTTCGCCTTCCGCGCCTAATTGGCGCTGATAATGCGATGACGTGGATCACCACAGGCAAAGAAAACCGTGCTGCGGATGCACTTAAAGTTGGTGCGTTTGACGCGGTAGTTAGTGCTGACAAACTTCTAGAGTCAAGCATATCAACACTTGAACAAGCAATTGCTGGCAAGCTAGATTGGCAAGCAAAACGACAAGTAAAATTACAGCCACTGAAAATGAACCGTGTTGAGCAAGGCATGAGCTTTGCGATGGCGGAAGGTATGGTAATGGGTCAGACAAAAGGTCATTACCCAGCACCCGTTATGGCAGTAAGAACAATTAAAGCAGCTGCAAACTGTGAACGCGCTGAAGCAATGGCGATTGAAAACGCTAACTTTGCTAAATTAGCAGCAACAAGCGAAGCAGCAGCACAAACAGGTATTTTCTTAGCTGACCAATACATTAAAGGTAAAGCGAAGAAGCAAGCTAAGCACAGTGAACTTGAAATTAAACAAGCCGCTGTATTAGGTGCAGGTATTATGGGCGGCGGTATTGCTTATCAGTCTGCTTATAAAGGCACACCTATTATCATGAAAGACATCAACCAAGATGCACTTGATTTAGGTATGGGCGAAGCTTCTAAGCTACTTGGTAAAAAAGTACAACGTGGCCATATGGCGATGGAAAAGATGGTTGCTACATTAGGCAAGATCAAACCGACGCTTAACGATGCAGACTTACAAAGCGCTGATATTGTTGTTGAAGCCGTGGTTGAAAACCCTAAAGTGAAGCAAGCCGTTCTTGCAGGTCTTGAAAAAGACTTACCAGCAGGCACTATCCTAACTTCAAATACCTCAACAATTCGTATTGACGAGTTAGCATCTGCACTTGAAAAACCAGAAAACTTCTGTGGTATGCACTTCTTTAATCCAGTGCCAAAAATGCCATTAGTAGAAATCATTCGTGGTGAAAAAACATCAGAAGCAACAATTAATGCGGTTGTTGATTACGCTTTAAAACTTGGTAAATCACCAATCGTTGTAAACGACTGCCCAGGTTTCTTTGTAAACCGCGTATTATTCCCTTACTTTGCAGGCTTCAGCAAACTTGTTGTTGAAGGTGCTGACTTCGCGAAAGTTGATAAAGTAATGGAAAATGTATTTGGTTGGCCTATGGGTCCTGCCTACCTTCTTGATGTTGTAGGTATCGATACGGCTTACCACTGTACTGGTGTAATGGCAGATGGTTTCCCTGAGCGTATGGCTCGTCAAGATAAAGACCCAGTTACTGTATTTGCAAACGAAAAACGTTTTGGTCAGAAAAATGGTGCTGGTTTCTACCAATATGCACCAGACCGCCGTGGTCGCCTTAAAAAGGCACAAGATGCAACAGCAACTGAGTTACTAAGTGCCATCACTGATGCACCTAAAGATTTTGATAAACAAGAAATCATTGACCGTTGTATGATCCCTATGATCAACGAAGTACTACTTTGTTTACAAGAAGGTATCGTGGCGTCTCCACAAGAAGCTGACATGGCGCTAATTTACGGCATAGGTTTCCCTCCATTTAGAGGCGGTGCATTCCGTTACTTAGATCAAACTGGTTTAGCGAACTTTGTTGCAACAGCAGATAAGTACGCTCACTTAGGTGCGATTTACCAAGTATCTGATGAAACTCGCAAGTGGGCCGAAGAAGGCCGTGTATTCTATAAGGTGGAAGGATAATTAACATGAATAATCCAGTAATCGTAGATTGTATCCGCACACCAATGGGTCGTTCAAAGAACGGCGTATTCAAAAATAAGCGTGCGGAAGATTTAAGTGCTCACTTAATGAAAGGTTTGTTAGACCGTAACCCAGCCGTTGATCCAGCATCAATTGATGATATTTACTGGGGCTGTGTACAACAAACATTAGAGCAAGGTTTTAACATTGCTCGAAACGCAGCACTACTAGCCGGTATTCCTCACTCAGTACCAGCTGTTACAGTTAACCGTTTATGTGGTTCATCAATGCAAGCATTACACGATGCAGCACGCGCTATAATGACTGGCGCTGGTGATACCTACATCATTGGTGGTGTTGAGCACATGGGTCACGTACCTATGACTCACGGTAATGATTTTCACCCAGGTTTATCAACGTCTGTAGCACAAGCTGCTGGTGTAATGGGTTTAACTGCTGAGTACCTTGCTACGCTGCACGGCATTAGCCGCGAGCAACAAGACGAATTTGCTTACCGTTCACACCAACGTGCACACGCAGCAACTGTTGAAGGTCGTTTCCGTCGTGAAATCCTAGCAATGGAAGGTCACGATGCAGATGGTTCTTTAATCTTAGTTGAAGACGATGAAGTAATCCGCCCAGAGACAACTGTTGAAGGCTTATCGCAACTACGCCCTGTATTCAACCCTGCATCAGGTAGCGTAACAGCAGGTACGTCTTCTGCACTTTCTGACGGCGCGTCAGCAATGCTTGTAATGAGCGAAGAAAAAGCAAAAGAACTTGGTTTACCAATTCGTGCGCGTATTAAATCAATGGCTGTTGCAGGTTGCGATCCATCAATCATGGGTTACGGCCCTGTACCAGCATCGCAAAAAGCACTTCAACAAGCAGGTATCACTATTGACGATATCGATGTTGCAGAGCTTAACGAAGCATTCGCAGCACAATCTCTACCAGTATTAAAAGACCTAGGTCTGATGGACGTGGTAGATGAGAAAGTTAACCTAAATGGTGGTGCAATTGCACTTGGTCACCCACTTGGTTGTTCTGGTTCACGTATTAGCACAACGCTTGTTCACCTAATGGAAGACAAGAACGCTAAATACGGTCTAGCAACTATGTGTATTGGTTTAGGCCAAGGTATTGCAACTGTATTTGAGCGCGTAGAATAACGAGCTCACACCAAACATCTTGGTGATAAAAAGGCGCACTGAATTGCTCAGTGCGCCTTTTTTATTTGCTTTGCTTTCACTTATTGAAACTGGCGGCAATAGAAAGTTAAAATAGCCGCTTAATAATCGTCTCTTTCACCTAAAAGGTCAGCCATGAGTTTTGATAATCCCGATCACCAATTAGATGCACTTGGCCTACGTTGTCCAGAACCTGTCATGATGGTGCGTGGTGCAGTACGTAAAATGAAAGATGGCGAAACATTACTTATCATCGCCGACGACCCATCAACCACCCGCGATATCCCAAGCTTTTGTACTTTTATGGATCACACGCTAGTGGCTAAAGATGTTGAGCAGGCGCCATTTAGATATTTGCTGAAGAAAGGACTATAGGCTAAATAAACAAGATTAGAGTGGGTTTTTAATTGTTACCTTTACCAATTAAAAACCCACTCAAAAACTCCAGTTACTTTTTAGTAACTGTCACTTTTGGCTTATTACTATTGCGGTAATCAAAGCTCACTACATACACGCCTTTTGTAGCTGGTTTAAAACTAAAGTAGTTGTAAATAGTATTACAATCGGCAATAGCAGCCTGACCTAATAATAGTGCTTGTCCTGCGGGGTCCATGTCACTGTAACCACAGTTATAGCCTTGACTAAAGTTAGCATCAGCCACTTTAAATTCATAGACTTTTCCTGGTGTTGAGAACGTTACTTCTGCTTGGAAGATACCTGATGCAACTTGCTCTAGTATATATTGTGGTTCAGCATCCCATAACGTAAAGTCGCCACGCAAGTACATGGTACGATCTAAGTCTTTACTGGGCAGCATGTCGTCGATGCTTGGCATTTGTATTTGGCTCGTACAGGCTGTTAATAAACCTGCTAATGCTAAAGTAATTACACGTTTCATTACTGTTCCTTATGCTACTAAAAAGCCAGCACAAAGCTGGCTTTTATTAATTGGCTACTACTTACTTCTGAAGTACAGAAATATCAGCAATATCTAAAAACAGACGGCTTAGTTGGCTTAATAATGCTAAACGGTTTTGTTTAACCGCTTCGTCATCTGCCATTACCATGACATTATCGAAGAAGTTATCAACACTCTCACGGATACCCGCAAGTTGTGACAATGCTTCTTGATAATCGCCATTTGCATATAGAGGAGCAAGCTCAGTTGCAAACTTAGCAACGTGTGACGCTAATACTTTTTCTGCATCATCGCTTAATAGGCTCTCATTTACATCACCTTGCGTTGTGATGTCATTCTTAGCCAAGATGTTGCTTACACGTTTATTTGCTGCTGCAAGCGCTTCTGCTGCGTCTAGTGTACGGAAGTGACTTACCGCTTTAACACGACGGTCGAAGTCAACTGGTTTAGTTGGACGACGTGCTAGCACAGCTTGAATGACATCAACTTCAATACCTTCATCTTGATACCATGCGCGGAAACGGCCTAGCATAAACTCAAACACATCTGTTGATACGTTTAGGTTTGTTAGCTTTTCACCGAATAGCGTTTGTGACTTAGCAACAAGGTCTAAGATATCTAGCGGTAATGATTTTTCTACCATGATGCGTAATGCACCAATGGCAGCACGACGAAGTGCAAATGGGTCTTTGTCGCCTTTTGGCGCTTGACCAATACCAAAAATACCCACCAGCGTATCAAACTTATCAGCAATTGCGACAGCACAGCTGATCACATTTGTTGGTAAATTATCGCCCGCAAAACGTGGCATATATTGTTCATTTTGCGCGAGTGCAACTTCTTCGGCTTCACCGTCGTGACGAGCGTAATGCATACCCATTACACCTTGTACGTCGGTAAACTCCATAACCATTTCGGTCATTAAGTCTGTTTTACTTAATAAACCTGCTCGCTTAGCAAGCTCTGCATCGGCACCTAATTGCTCTGCAATGTAACCTGCAAGTTCACTAATACGCTCAGATTTATCTTTCAGCGTACCAAGTTGCTTTTGGAATAAAACAGTATCTAGCGATTCTAGGCGACTCTCCAGCGTTTTCTTCTTATCCGTTTCGTAGAAGAACTGTGCATCAGCTAAACGAGGGCGAACAACTTTTTCGTTACCGGCAATGACCACGCTTGGATCTTTACTTTCGATATTTGAAACAAATAGGAACTTATTAAGTAAGTTGCCTTCTTGGTCTAATAGCGGGAAGTACTTCTGGTCGTCCTTCATGGTATAGATTAGGGCTTCTGAAGGAACATCTAAGAATGCTTCTTCGAATGTTGCTGTCAGTGTTACTGGCCATTCTACCAACGATGTTACTTCTTCAAGTAAGTCTTCATCCATCGCTACTTTTGCATTTACAGCGCTAGCTGCTGCTTCAATCTGTTCGCGAATTTGTGCTTTACGCGCTTCGAAGTCAGCGACAACGTAAGCAGATTTCAGCACATCAAACACATCATCAGCGTGGTTGATTGTGACTCTTTCTGGATGATGGAAACGGTGACCTTGTAATTGGTTGCCAACTTGCTTACCAAGGATTTCGCCTTCGATTAGCGTGCTACCAAACAAAATAGTTGCAGTGTGCACTGGGCGAATAAATTGTGTTTTATTTGCACCCCAACGCATTGGTTTAGGGATAGGTAATTTAGCAAGTGCTTTGTTTACAGCATCACTCATAAGCGATGTCGTTGCTTGACCTTCAACCTGTGCTTTATGTAATAACCAAGCGCCTTTATCTGTTTCTAGTGTTTGCGCATCGCTTACATCGATACCACAACCACGAGCCCAACCCATTGCTGCTTTAGTTGGACTACCATCGGCATCAAACGCTGCTGCAACTGCAGGGCCGCGCTTTTCTACAACCTTGTCACTTTGCTTAGCTTCAAGTGCAGTAACACGTAACCCTAAGCGACGAGGTGATGCGTACCAGTTAACGCCTTGATGATTTAACTCTAAGCTTGCAAGCTCAGCTGCTAAGTTCTCAGCAAACGACTCAGCAAGTTTACGAAGTGCTTTCGGTGGCAACTCTTCAGTGCCAATTTCTACTAATAAATTTTCTGCTGACATGCTAATTCTTAATCCTTACAAAGCGGGAAACCAAGAGCTTCACGGGCATCATAGTAACTTTGCGCACATGCTTTTGATAAAGCACGAACACGTAAGATATAACGTTGACGTTCTGTTACTGAGATAGCGTGACGAGCGTCTAATAAATTAAACGCATGTGATGCTTTCATTACTTGCTCATAAGCGGGTAATGGTAAGCCTGCTTCAATTAGCTTTTCGCTTTCCTTTTCACAGTGATCAAACTGTGCAAATAAGAACTCAACATCCGCTTGTTCGAAGTTATAAGCTGACTGCTCTACTTCATTTTGATGGAATACATCACCGTATGTTACACGACCCATAGGACCGTCTGCCCATACTAGGTCATAGATACTATCTACGCCCTGTATATACATTGCTAAACGCTCAAGACCATAAGTGATTTCACCGGTCACTGGTGAGCACTCTAAGCCACCAACTTGTTGGAAGTAAGTGAACTGAGTTACTTCCATGCCGTTTAACCAGATCTCCCAACCTAGACCCCAAGCACCTAATGTAGGTGACTCCCAGTTGTCTTCTACAAAGCGAACTTCATCAGTTAGTGTATCGATACCAACAGCAGCTAATGAGCCTAAATACAGCTCCTGGATGTTTTCTGGTGATGGCTTTAATACTACTTGGAATTGGTAGTAGTGCTGTAAACGGTTCGGGTTTTCACCATAACGACCATCAGTTGGACGGCGGCATGGTTGAACATACGCGCTCGACATTGGCTCAGGGCCAATTGACTTTAAGAAAGTTAACGGATGAAATGTCCCTGCTCCCACTTCCATATCGAGTGGTTGAGCAATCACACAGCCTTGCTGTGCCCAATAGTCCTGTAAAGCCAGGATCAAACCTTGAAAGGTTTTAACGTCATATTTTTGCATATTTGGCTTATAGTATCTGGTGCGTTTAGTCTGAAAATTGCTCTCAGTATACCTTGTGTGCAGTAAGGTTTTAAGCAGTTTGTGCTTTTTCAGCAATAAAAAAAGGAGCCTGTAGGCTCCTTTTTAATTCTTAATTTAGCGTTATACGTCTAGGTTAACTACACGTAGCGCATTCGTTTCGATGAAGTCACGACGCGGCTCAACTTGGTCACCCATTAGAGTCGCGAACAATTGGTCTGCAGCTACGGCATCTTCAATTGTTACTTTCAACATGCGACGTGCATCTGGGTCCATGGTGGTTTCCCAAAGCTGATCTGGGTTCATCTCACCAAGTCCTTTATAACGTTGAATATAAAGACCACGCTTCGATTCATTGATCAACCACTCTAATGCATCCACAAAGTTATCAACAGCTAAGGTCTTTTCACCACGTTGAACATATGCGCCTTCTTCAAGTAAGTTAGCAATGTTTACGCCTGTCGCTGCAATGCGTTTGTAGTCACGAGATGTGATGAAGTCATGGTTTAGTACATGTGCTTTATCCACACCATGCTGGCGAATATTCACAACAGGATAATACATGTTGCGCTCAGTATCGTGCTCAGTGCCGGCGTGGAAGATAGTTGCATCTTCATCACGTGCAATTAAGTCGTCAACAAGGATGTTAGTCCACTCTTTAACTTTTGCTTCATCTGCTAAATCAGCTTCGGTAATTTCGCTTTGATAAATTAAACGTTCCATAACCGAATTTGGATATTTACGTTTTAAGCGCTCAATCACTTTAACTGTATTTTGATAGTCGTGAACAATTCTTTCTAATTCTTCACCTTCAAGTGCAGATGCACCTTCGCTTGTATAAAGTGCAGCATTGTTTAATGCTAATGATGTTAAGTAATCAACAAGCGCTGGGTCATCTTTAATGTAGCGTTCTTGCTTACCTTTTTTCACTTTATAAAGTGGCGGTTGTGCAATATAAATAAAGCCTTTCTCTACAATCTCTGGCATTTGACGATAGAAGAAAGTAAGAAGTAAGGTACGAATGTGAGAACCATCCACGTCCGCATCGGTCATGATGATAATACGATGATAACGTAGTTTTTCTGGGTCATATTCATCACGACCAATACCACAGCCTAGAGCTGTGATTAGAGTTGCGACTTCTTGAGAAGAAAGCATCTTATCAAAGCGTGCTTTTTCTACGTTAAGAATCTTACCTTTAAGTGGCAAGATAGCTTGGTTTTTACGGTTACGACCCTGCTTAGCTGAACCACCTGCAGAGTCACCCTCCACTATGTATAGTTCAGAAAGTGCTGGATCTTTTTCTTGGCAGTCTGCCAATTTACCTGGTAAACCAGCTAAATCCATTGCACCTTTACGGCGTGTCATTTCACGAGCTTTACGCGCTGCTTCACGAGCTCGTGCTGCATCAATAATTTTGCCAACAACTGTTTTAGCATCAATTGGGTTTTCTAATAAAAACTCAGTTAGTTTTTCTGCCATTGCTTGTTCTACAGCAGACTTAACTTCACTTGATACTAGTTTGTCTTTAGTTTGCGATGAGAACTTAGGATCAGGAACTTTAACACTTACAACCGCAGTTAAACCTTCACGTGCATCATCGCCCGTCGCATTGCTTGTTGTTTTCGCTTTTTTGTTAAAGCCTTCTTTTTCCATGTAGTTATTTAGCGTACGCGTTAATGCCGCTCTAAAGCCAGCTAAGTGCGTACCACCATCACGTTGTGGAATGTTGTTTGTGAAACAGTAAATGCTCTCTTGGAAACCATCGTTCCACTGCATTGAAACTTCTACACTAATACCGTCTTCTTCACGCTCATGGGTAAAGTGGAAAACACTTTTATGTACAGGTGTTTTGTTACGGTTTAGATATTCTACGAATGCTTGGATACCACCGTCATATTTGAAGTGGTCATTCTTAGATTCTTCACGCTCATCAGTAAGAATGATACTTACACCAGAGTTCAAGAACGAAAGCTCACGTAGACGCTTTGCTAAAATATCGTAGTGAAAGTTAAGGTCAGTGAATGTCTCACCACTTGGCCAGAAACGTAGTTCAGTACCTGTGTCAGTTGCATCACCAATTACAGCTAATGGCGCATCTGGTACACCCATAGTATAAGTTTGTTGATGTACTTTACCTTCACGGCGAATTGTTAGTTGAAGCTTTTCAGAAAGAGCGTTTACCACCGAAACACCTACGCCGTGTAAGCCGCCCGATACTTTATATGAGTTATCATCGAACTTACCACCAGCATGAAGTACTGTCATGATAACTTCAGCTGCTGACACTCCCTCTTCTTCGTGAATAGATGTAGGAATACCACGACCGTTATCTCTTACAGAGACTGAACCGTCTAAGTGAATCGTTACAAAAATATCATCACAATGACCAGCTAAGGCTTCATCGATAGAGTTATCAACAACCTCAAACACCATGTGGTGAAGGCCTGTACCGTCATCGGTATCCCCTATATACATTCCTGGACGCTTTCTTACTGCGTCTAATCCTTTAAGTACTTTAATACTCGACGAATCGTAATTCTCAGACATGGTTAATCCCACTTATCTTGTTATTAGGTTGCCATGTTTCACGTGGAACATTTTTAGTTCTCGTTGCATGGGTTCCACCACAGCAGAAATACTTTCAGATAAAATTGATGAGATAAAAAGTTGCGAATCGCAATGAGTCAAAAGCTGACCCACTTTTTCTTTTGTATCTTCACCTAATTCTGAAGGTAAGTCATCTATTAGCAATATAGATTGCTTATCTGTTTCTGACTCAATTAAGCTATTTTGCGTTACTTTTAACGCATAAAGCAAGAGCTTCAATTGACCGCGAGAAAATGTATTTTCTACACTGTTACCAGAAACACTAAAACTAAAAT
The DNA here is from genome assembly GCF_032716425.1 of Pseudoalteromonas sp. N1230-9. Classification (NCBI taxonomy): domain Bacteria; kingdom Pseudomonadati; phylum Pseudomonadota; class Gammaproteobacteria; order Alteromonadales; family Pseudoalteromonadaceae; genus Pseudoalteromonas; species Pseudoalteromonas sp. N1230-9. The sequence continues at coordinate 3,296 of NZ_CP090419.1, read as the reverse complement.
CAGCTTTATGCGGACCTTTACTTGTGAAGCCTTGTTTGGCATCACGTTCAAAGCTTTGCTCAAGCGCCTCTGAGAGCGTTTCACTCTCTTTCCAGCCCGCATGAAAGTTAATTTCTAAATCGCTTACAAGCGTTAATTCTGCACACATTTTATCAAAAAACTGCTGCTTAAACCTACTTATATACGCGATTCTTAAATTATTTATTTGTTCAGCTAGTCTAACAAATTCTTTGTCCCAAAACTTGATCTGTTCGAAATAATCTCTAGGTTTACTTTTCAATAAAGCATTACGCTGTTTAAGCACTTTATTAAAGGATTGCCATAAATAAAAAAAGTCATGTTCCACGTGGAACAATCCTAAATCGAGAAACTTTCTGCGCTCTTTTGGGCCACCAAAGAACAATGAATAGCTTTCTGGAGTAATAACTTGCACAGGTACTAGCTGGGCTAACTCAGAAATTTTACGGCTCGTTTTACCCTGGATCTTTAAAAATGTTTCACCCGCTTGGTTCTTACTTATACCAATCGGAATAGACAAATCATGCAGCGCTTTGCGACCATGAATTACAAACTTGTCTTGTTGATGCTGAATAATATTTTTATGTTTGGCGGTACGAAATGATTTACCGTGAGAAAGGAAATATATCGCCTCAAGGAGGCTGGTTTTTCCGCTGCCATTCTCGCCATAAATTATATTAATTCCATTTACTGGCTCAAGTGTCAGCGCCTCAATATTACGAAAATTATTGAGGCTTAAATGACTTAAACTCATACAAGCTTATAGGCGCATCGGCATAACAACGTACATAGCTTCTTCGTCGCCCGCACCTTCAATTAGCGCACTGCTATTAGAGTCTGCAAGCGTAAACGTTACATCTTCTGTTTTTAATGTATTAAGTACATCAAGCACGTAAGAAACGTTAAAGCCAATTTCAAGTTCGCCGCCTTGGTACATTACTTCAACCACCTCTTCAGCTTGTTCTTGCTCAGGGTTGTTTGCTGTAATTTTTAATAAACCTTCAGATAGGTTTAAACGTACACCACGGAATTTTTCATTCGATAAAATAGACACACGCTGGAAAGCACTGCGCAACCATTCACGATTAGCAGTAATGACTTTGTCACCACCACGCGGCAAGACTCGACGATAATCAGGGAAACGACCATCAACCAGTTTACTGGTAAACGTAAATTCAGTATCAATAATACGAATATGGTTAGCACCAAATTGAATGGTTACTAGCTCATCATCAGCCACCATTAGGCGCATAATTTCTTGCACACCTTTACGTGGAATAATTAACTGACGCTGCGTATTTAAAGATTGTGGTAATTGTTTTTGTGCAATCGCCAAACGGTGACCATCTGTCGCCACTGTCTTAATATCTGCGTTATCAACCTCAAATGACATACCGTTCAAGTAATAACGGACGTCTTGATTCGCCATAGAAAAATGCGTGCTTTCTAAAAGCTTACGCAGCTCTAAACGTGTTAGTTGAAATTCAACTTCACCATCCCACTGCTCAAGATTCGGAAAATCTTCAGCAGCCAACGTTGTTAAAGAAAAACGGCTTTTACCACTTGTTAGTAGTAACTGATGATCTTGGCTACTTAACGTAAGGTCAGAGCCATCGGGTAAACTTTTACAAATATCGAGTAATTTTTTAGCTGGTAAAGTTAGCTTGGTATCTGCCGTATCTTCACCAACAAAAACACTGGCCACTAACTCAATTTCAAGGTCTGTGCCTGTCATTGAAAGTTGTCCGTTTTCAACAACTAACAAAACGTTCGATAAAATTGGTAAGGTGTGCTTACGCTCAATCGCACCTGACACTTGAACTAAAGGTTTTAAAAATTGCTCTCTTGATATTGTTATTTGCATAATAAAGTCGGCCTTAAGATGACAAGGTTCTTATTAAGTTTTGATAATCTTCTTTCACTTCGTGGCTTTCATCACGTAGTGATTTAACTTTACGACAAGCGTGTAATACAGTTGTGTGATCACGACCACCAAATGCATCACCTATTTCAGGTAAACTATGATTTGTTAGCTCTTTTGACAATGCCATCGCCACTTGACGTGGTCTTGCGACTGAACGGCTACGACGTTTAGATAGTAAATCTGACACACGAATACGGTAATACTCAGCAACAGTACGTTGAATATTATCTATCGTTACCAGTTTATCTTGCAGCGCAAGTAAGTCACGTAGCGCTTCTTTTACAAAGTCGATTGAAATTGGACGACCAGTAAAATTTGCATTAGCAATAACGCGGTTTAACGCCCCTTCTAATTCACGCACATTTGAGCGTAATTTTTTCGCGATAAAAAAGGCAACTTCGTGAGGTAAATTTATTTTACTTTGCTGCGCTTTTTTCATCAAAATAGCAACGCGCGTTTCAAGTTCTGGCGGCTCAATAGCAATTGTTAAGCCCCAACCAAAACGTGATTTAAGGCGATCTTCAACCCCTTCGATCTCTTTTGGGTAGCGGTCTGAAGTTAATATAATCTGTTGATTTCCTTCAAGCAAAGCGTTGAAGGTATGAAAGAACTCTTCTTGTGAGCGTTCTTTATTAGCGAAAAATTGAATATCATCGATCATCAATGCATCAACACTTCGGTAATAACGTTTAAATTCTTCGATGGCATTATTTTGTAGCGCTTTAACCATGTCTTGCACAAATCGTTCTGAGTGCATATAAACAATTTTCGCGTCTGGCTTATTAGCCATAATACCGTTACCAACAGCATGCAATAAATGTGTTTTACCTAAGCCAGTACCACCATATATAAATACAGGGTTAAATGCTGAACCTGGGTTATCTGCAACTTGAGTTGCTGCAGCTTTTGCTAATTGGTTTGATTTACCTTCAACGAAGCTATCAAAGGTGTAATTTTCTTTAATATTTGATTTATAGCCTGATTTAGGAGCAGGCTCTACTGCTTTTTTCTCAGGCTTTGGCTGTTGTTTTTCAGTTGTGTGTTGTGAATTCACTGGCGCACTTACTTCAGCTGCAGCGGGCATCGTTGCCGCTTGGGCATTTAGAATAGGCTTACTACCAACATCAAAACGAAGTTCAGGTGCTTCATCGCCACAAATTTCAACAAGCAATTCATTAATACGGTTTAAATATTTTTCTCTCACCCAATCTAATACAAAACGATTTGGTGCATATATAGTTAACGTATCTTCGGTACTTTCTGCTTGAAGTGGTCTTACCCACATACTGAATTGCTGCGACGGCAATTCATCTTGCAATACATATAAACAACTTTGCCAAACCGACAGATACAC